>JBBJJH010000043.1 GCA_037623315.1 Halanaerobiaceae bacterium ANBcell28 | reverse complement strand
TAAGAGAGAAGATGGAAACACATTTATATGAGAAATATGGGGAAGAGTTTGTTGTGGATAGGATAGGTCAGAGGAGTAGTCGAGATGATGTATTTTATCAAGCTAGAATATATCCTAAGTCAATAATTGGGACAAATAGGCAATGGGATAATTATTACTATGGCGAATTAAGTATGGAAATAGAGAGAGATGGTTTGGGTGGAATAGCAGATACATATGGTGAAATAAGCAGAAGTTTAGAGATAGAGGATCTCTTAATGCCTAAGACTGAAGAACTTTTCGGCAATATGGTACGTTTAAAAGTTGATCAACGGTACCAAAAAAGAAATCCTAATGGTTACTTTATTTCATTTTTAAATCCTACATTGGAAGAAGTATTTGAAAATATGGAGCAAGAACCCGAAAATCATAGATTGCTGTTAGACCTTGATGTGTATATTTTCAAAAGGATAGAAAATGAAGCTGAAAAGGAAGAGAGAAGAGAGCAAATATTTGAGTTTGTACAATATTTGAAAAAAGTAGGTTTATTTGACTATTTGGAGTTAGGAGTTATTTTTATAGATGAGAGAGTACTAGCCCCTAGTTATGATGATTTTGCTAGAGAAATAAGAACAACACGAGAAGTAAGAGAAGTAATAGAAGGGGAATTAGTTCGTATGCCGCCCAGAGAATTGAGAGGAAGGATGTCAATAGAATTACAAAATGAAGTAGAAGAGATGAGTGAAGAAGAACTGCTGGCTAGTATGTATGAAATTAGAAAAGATGAATTGAATTATGATGATTTAAGAAAGAACCATGGTCAATATTACACATGGATATACTCATTGGGAATGTTGGAATCAAGGTATCGTTCTTCTATAACTGAAGAAGATAAAGATCGGAAATATGATAATATTGACGATATAAGATTTAGTGTATATAGAGAATATATTTATTATTAATTTATACAGAAAGAAGGTAAGTATAAATGAGTAGAGAAAAAATCACACATAAAGAATTACTGACGTTTAGTAATTTAACAAATCTTGAATGGGAATTTGTTGATTTAGAGGGAATTGCAAGTGGTGAAGAGGATAGAAGATCCACCCAACTCAACGACCTCCTAAATCCAGAAGTATTTCAAAGAATATATAAGGACGATAATGGGAATGAGATTAGGAGATATATATACGGTGAAGAAGGCTATGATAGCTATAACCAAGAACAAGGTCTAGCTGAAATGCGTCAAAAGGCTGGTATAGCTATGGAGTATCTGGAGAAATCTGACGCAGGTAATAATGAAGGGGACTTTCTAGGGGATTGGGAGGTTATCTATGGTGCTGACAAATACAAGATAGTAGCTGACTATCTTGATGGTCGGGAACATATAATCCGGGAATTAGCAAGGGTTCTATTGAGTGAAGATGACTTTGAAGATCCTGATGACTATGATAACTTTGTAAACTCAGATTCAAGTATATATAATGACCGTGAATTTTATGAAGAACTAAGAAGTGCTCGTGATAAGGCTGAAAAAAGAAAAGTTGTAATAAAATATACACTTGCCTTTGTTACAGGATCATATAAAGTAGCGAGGGCAGGAATAAAGGCGTCTGCAGTCCAAAATGCTGCTGTTGGAACTGCTTCTTCTGCAGCTGCAGAAAAAACTGCTTTTAATATACCAAATTTATTAAATGATTTTGCTCTAAATATCGGCAAAAAACATATTGAAAATGAAGCTAAGGAAATAAGTGCAGGACTAGCAATATTCATGTCTATAATATCTGATCCTTACGAAATAGATACATTGGTAGAAGGGGGAATAGATGCCTTTGAAGAGTATCTAAACAATTTTAATACAGATGAAGAACGACAAGATATTTTAGATAAGATAGAAGAGATAATAAAAGAGCATGATATAGAAGGAATTGAGTTTATTGAAGAAATCGATATGTATGATGAGGCCAGATATTCTGATAGTGAAGATGAATTCAGGGTATTAGCCTTAAAAAAAGATGATGATATTGTCATAGCATATAAAGGAAAAGAAATAGCTGAAGATAAGGTGTTGCCAGAGGAGTTTGACTGTTTGCAGATGATATATACATATTTAACTACTGAACACCCAGAGGCTAGTATCCATTTCACTGGTTTTAAAGGAGGAGGACAACTTGCTTTCTTAAATGCTTTGTTAGCAGGTGCTGACAATAGCTATGTAGTAGAAGCAGGAGATAGCTTATCAAAGATAAGTCTAGACTTATTTGGCGATCCGGAATTATGGAGAGAAAATATATTTCGCGATGAAAATGATAATATACTTTCAGACGGTGATATAATTCATCCTGGAGATATAATAAAATATTGTCCTGCTGAAGTAGATAGTCTAAAGGCTACTATATTTACAGATAGTATAAGTAGCTTAGAAAACTGTATAAGTTTTACTAAAGAAAATATGGACTCTACTTATGAACCATTGCTAAGATATACTTTAAATATTTTAGGAGGAACCGCTTCAGCTGTTGCTGTATCTAATTTAAAAAAATACATCTTTAAATACCTAGGTAATACAGTAGGTAAGTCACTTGTCAATTGTCTAAAAGCACCATTACTAAAAGCTTACACTATGCTTAGTACAATATTCATGCAAAAAATAGTAATGAAGATTATTCCATACTTAGGTATCAAGCAAGCTACTCTTAATAACATACTTGTATTTATGGGATTAGCTGGGATAAAGATTGCAGCAGCAATAAAAGCTGTAGTTTTATTTTTTAAGCTAGTATTGGTAGTTGTTATAATAGCCTTAATTTTATATGTTATTTCTGAATTCTTTAAAAGGTGGTCAAATAATACAAAGTTAAGTGATATATATAACTGGTTGATAAGTGAAAATTACATAGTAGCAGAAAATGGAAGAATAGAAGGGTATATTAGCGATTTATTTATGAGAAAAAGTTCTGTAACTTTGCCAGCTACTCATCGTGAAAGTGGTATGGAAAAATTAATTGAAGTTAATTTGAATCTAGGTCTCTATATGAAGTATAAATTAGACCGAGAAAGTAGAATATATAGTCTAAGTTGGGATGACGAAAGTGATGCAGTTTATTTTGAAATTGGAGATCATCAAAGAAATACAATACGTGAAGCTAATATTGCTGCTAAATTAGTAAAAAATGATAGTAATCTATATGAAATGAATCAATATATAATTGAATATGATGATAAAACAATTGAATGGGATATAAAAACTAATGTAGATGAACCACTAAATGAACTTATTAAAGAAATAGAGAAATTAGCAAAAAGACGAGATATAAGTAATCAGGAAAATATAACTAGCATACAAAGTGAAATAATGAAAATCAATAGATTAATGACATGCATAAATGTTAATAGACAATTTTTAGAAGAAGAACTTAAAGAAGATATACAAAACTTTGGAATGATGACATTTATAATGGGAATTTTAGGTGATATGCAAAGGACATATACTGATAAGGCAGATGATATCTTTGAATTTATTTATCCTGGAGATTCTCAAAACTTTGAAATAAGTTATGGAATACCCGATTCTATAGAAAGTCCAGATTGGACCAGGAGAATTAGTTTTACTGAATACGCCTTTTTGCCTTTTGTCGATGAAGAAACTGGCAATATAGCTGATGTTTTAAGAGAGGACTATATAGCTAGCGTATTTAGAAGCTCATTAGTATTTCGTAAGGAATTATATCATAGGTCAGGTAATCTTAGAAACAGAGTAATAGAATTAAAATTTGATAGTGATGAAGCAATTGAGGAAATTAGCTATGATTTTAACGGAAGTGAAGTAAATCAGTTTTTTTTAAATATATTTAATCAATTAACTAGGCCTGGATATACTAATGATCCGCGTGTTACAGGTATTGTTCAAGGAAGATTTACAAGTGTACCTTTTTATAATGCTATAAGAGATATATTTAACGATAATCCAGAAGAGCTAGAGAAATATTATCATGTTACAGACATAGAAGAAGTAGAAAGACGACGACTATTTTTCCTTAATACAGAGATAGATGGGATCATAGATATAAACCCTGAATCAGAGACAAACTTAGAATACAAATACAACCCAGATGATTATATCGTTGGTGGAGAGCTTAAAATTGAAGCCAGTAGATTACATGAAGATACAGAAGAAACAGAAATACATGTAGATGAAGAGCCAGCACAGGAAGAAGTAGCGGCAAGTGTAGAAGAAAACTCGATAGATGATTACTCTATACTAGCCATCTGTGATAATGAAAGTAGATCAGATTTTTTAGCAAACCTGGATGAAGAGCTAAATGAAGACTATCAATTTTTGCAAGAAGAGGAAGAGATAGATGAAAGTGAAGAATATCTAGCTACAGAAGAAGATGACCTTGTCTGGGATCAGGAAGATAGAAATGAAGATATTAGAATTCAGGAATGGGAGATAGAGAATCTAACAGCAGAAAACAGAGCAGAGAGTTTTAACAGATACTTAGGTATTAACTTGACAAAGAATAAAATTGCATTAGCAAAATCCCTATTTGATATAGATTTAAATAATGATACAGCTCAGATAGTAGACTCTCTGGGCAGCAAAATTCAAGGGGAGAAAAAATTTCAAGCAGAGATATATAGAAATGATAATAACAAGAAAGTAGTAATCAACTATTTACCAGTAGATGAAATCAATAAAGTAAACACTCTTCTTGTAGCAATGGGTATTCCTAATGAAGAATTTGATAGAGCGGAAAAAATATATCGACAGGTAGTAGAAGAAAAAGGAGAAGACTATAATTATACTATAGAGGGATATTCTATAGGAGGTACCTTTGCTCAATATGCAGGTATAATGTCAGAAGGACATCTAAAAAATTATCAAATAAAAACATACAATGCCATGGGTTTAGAAAAAATGCTTAAATTCAACGGAAATGAATTTCTTGGCTATAAAATAGCACTTACTTATTCCTTAAATAAAATATTCCATGATAATGAAAGTATGGACTTCCTTTTAGATGAACTTTATTTACGCAAAGTAATTCAGGGGGGCAATATTACAAAGCAGTATCGTAATAGATATAATCAAACAATAAAAAGCGAAAAATTAAAGAAAGTCTTAATAAGTATTTATCAAGATAGAGTAGAATTAAGTGAAGATGAAGCAGTGGAACTTGTAGAAAAGAACTTCAATCCTTTAATAATTGAAAGGAAAATGAGGCTGATAGACAAATATCAAGCATATCAAGCCAGAATAGAGAAAGAAAGCAATGCTGCTACTAAGCAAAATGCCGTAAACTTCTTGCTATCCAATAATATAGCAGCAAGACTTTTTAGCAATATAGGTTCCAGCTATTTTCTAGACCATAATCTTAAAGCAGCCAATAAATATATTCCACCTGTGCTAATCAAACAATTAGAAGAATACAATGAAGAAGAAATAGAAGATAAACTAGTAAATCATCAAGGAGATAATATAATTCCTTTCCTACAACTAAAAGAAGGAGGAAATGGAGAAAGAGCAAGAAATGTATTTAGATCAACTGCAAAGGTAGGAAATATTACAAATAATCTTAGTCTAGATTACTTACAGTCACTGATAAAAGACATTGTTCTGGATCTAAAAGCAAAAGATCCAGATATCTTGCTAAAACTATTTACTTATCATAAAAAATTCAATCCTAATGAAATGCTAGAAGTTATTAAAGATAGATTAAGATATAGTATGCTTTCACAAAAGAAGCTAGAGAAAAAGGGAAGAATTTTTAAAAGTACTTACTTTATAGAAAATCCTGATTTACTAAGTGAAGAAGATAAGACATATAGTCTGGATGAGGTAGCTTTAGAACAAATAGAAAAGAGAATCACCTGGACTGAAAGAAAGAAGCTATATAAATGGGAAGTAAAGGGAGAAGGCATCTATCTTGTACTCTGTGAAAAAGATAGTGAAGATGAGGATGCATTAGAAGGAAGCATTACTTATCATAGTAGTGATTCTATTCAGAAATTTGACAATGAAGAAGAGAGATTAAAACTAGAATTAGATCAACCTTCACAAAACAAAATATATGGAAGTCTTAGAAAAGCAGTAAATTACAATGAAAGCGCAGATATAGATTATCACTATGAAGAAGAAGACGCTTATAACTTCTCTTCCAATCAAGGAGTCGGCTTTACACTCTTTACTAAACACAAAGACCCGGAGCGAAGAATAAAAATTGATGGTAATGACATAGCCGGTGAATATCCAGAAAAAGATAGAGAAGATGCTGATATAGGAGATAGGACTAAGACTTTAAGAGACACATACTTTGGTGATAATATAATCTTACGTGATAGGAAAAGTAGTATGGGTGAATTAAGTGGGGATTTAATCTATATCTATGGTCCTGAAAAGAAAGATCAATTAATTATTGAAGGTTTTACTAATGGTGATTATGGAATAGAATTAAATGAAAAGGCCAGTGAGGCTTCAGATGATGAGGACCCGATTACCTATACAGATTATAAGGTCTACTTTGATGCTTTTGAATTTCTTACTTTGAAAAAGCTTGATATTTCAAAAACAATCGATGAACATACAAAAGTCTATATCAAAGGGATAATTGACGAAGAAAAGAAAGAAGAGTACAGTAATTATCTAAATAATAAGGAGGATCCACCTTTAGTTATAAATTATGACAATGATGACAGTAAATTATTGTTTAAAGGGATAATAGATGATTATGAGATTAGATATGAAGACTTTGATTATACTCTAGAAATAGAGGCAGTATCATATAGTGTTTTCTTAGATAGAGAAAGGAAAACCAGAATATTTCAAAATCAAGGAACAACTTATAATGATATTTGTGATAAGCTAAGTACTGATAACGAAGAATTTCATATTTACTTTGCTGATTCATCAGAAGGGGATACCCCTCTATTATCGGAAGATTATCCAATAGTAATGCAGTATAAAGAAAGTGATTGGCAATTTCTCAAAAGGATAGCTTCTTATCTTGATAAAATAATTATAGTAGATGACTGTAAAGATGATGGTGAAGCCATTAATATTCAGATAGGATTTCATTCAGCCAAAGCTTTTGAACTGAATAATGCTAATTGGTCAAACTGCAAAAAAACAGGTCCTAGAAATACACAATATATATACCATAAAGTGTATAAGCATGAATTTCATAGATCAGAAGAAGCAGTCTTTGAAGTTGGGAAAAAGTGTGAACTTACCCTTGACCATCATGAAGATCTTAAGGTAGAAATGGAGATAATAAAAAATAGGATATATTTTGATGATGGGATACTTTATGCAGATATTAATTTAGCTAGAGAAGAGGATATTCATTTGTTTGATCAAGAAAGAGAATTTAAGCTTAGTGGTAGAAGTTATAGAGGGGAAGTTATGGAAGTAAATGACGAACACCAGGTAAAGGTGAAATTACTAGATATTGAAGATGACTTTGAAAAATCTAAAGCTTATCTATTCCCTATAGATAATATCTACACAGATAGTTATTTCGCTCCAGAACTAGGTGATATAGTTGATCTATATTTTGCAGGCAAAAATGAAAAAGATGCAAGAATAAAGAGTAGTACAAGTGATGAAGATAGGGAGTTGAATCAAGAGCCAGAAGATAAAGAAATAACTACACCTGGAAATTATACTATTCTCTTAAATGATGAGGAGATATATCTCTTGTCAAAAAATAAGGATGATGAAGAAGAAGCGGTAATTGAGATAGAAGAAGATGAATTTAGGATGAAAAGCTCGGATAATCGTGTAATAATAAATGAAGATGAAATAAAGATAGAAAGTAAAAACGGCCAGTCCATCTTAAATGACAAGTCAAATAAATTATCTTATAGGGGCAACAAAATAGATATCGCCAATGGTAAAATAAAACTAAACTAAAAGTTAAACTAAGACTTATCTAAAGAAATTAATTGAAACTTATTAAGGGGTGAGTAAATTGATGATAAAAAAGAAATACCTGTTTACTTTAATTATAGTGCTTGGTTTTGCTGTATTAATAGCTGGCTGTGATACTATTCAGGAAAGCATTGGAGGGGAAACAGAAAAAGGGTCCTTAGTTCTTGAACTAAATATGCCTCCAGAATTTACAGAACCCCAAGTGGCTTCAGTTGTAGATTTAATTAATCCCGATATTATAACTATTACATTAAGAAAAGGGAGTAAGGTTATAATTGAAGAATTTGCTCCTAATACAGATTTAGTACCCTTTAGTAATTTGACTATTGGTGTATGGGAAATAGAAGTAGTAGTAACAGAGACAATAAATAATAGAAGATATGACTTATTTTATGCTAGGGATAGTGTAAAAATTGAAGCAGATAGAACTAGTTATGTTCCACTTAATTTAAGCATGGTAAGAGCAGATATACACTTTTATTTTTATAACCTTGCTTCAGAATTATCAAGAGCAAGTATTAGGATAACAGAAAATGTAAACTCAAATAATACGTCCTATACAGAAGTGCAAAATATAAGTTCAGACTTTGAGCTAATTGAGTTTAAGAATATTCAAGCTAATGCTTGGGATTTTGAGTTAGAATTTAACTTTAGGAATGGAGAATATAAGAAAATTATTGAAGAAAAAGTTTATGTTTTACCTGGCCGTACATTGTTTATTACTATAAATAAAGATTCTTCTCTAGGGGATTTAAAGATATCGATTGACTATGAACTGCCAGCAAAAGCTCCATATAATCTAAGAGCTAGTTTAATAAATGACAATGTGTATTTAGAATGGGATGATTACAATGAAGATATAGCAGGTTTTTCTGTTTATAGGAGTTATAGCGAAACAGGGTATAAAGACGAAGTAGCTCTTATTAGAGACAGTTTTTTTATAGATATGGACGTTCATCCAGGTAATACATATTGGTATTGGGTACGTTCTCATAAGGCAAATGGTATGTCCAGTGGCTTTAGCCAGCCAGTAGATATTACAGTAGCTCAAGATATAGTAGAGGAAAAAGGAGCATTAAAATTGATAAATTCATGGGGACCATCCTGGGGGCCTAATCAGGATGGCTCCCTCTATCTTACTTATGATGCTGCTATACAAAACGAGACTGTTTTCTTTTTGTTTAAATCTAGAGTAGGCTATGAACCAAGAGCTTTAGCTGTTTTTGAAATAGAAGGTGAAAACCGAGGAGCCTGGGATATAGCTATTGAACTTGATAATAGGAAGAAGTATTTCTATGATGGTATTTACAAAAGATTTGTAGATGAACATAATCTGAATGAACCTGCTTATATTCAAAAGGGTGGCAATCATCCATTTCCAGATAACAAAATTGTTCTTGATATAACAGATTTACTTCCATTTAATAATGAAACAATAAGCTTGAAAGTTAGTAATGGAAGTTCCAGGCTAGGAACTGTGAAAAATTTTTCAATAGAAATATATCATGACATTTATAACCCTACAATCTACCAATCTTCAACGCCTCCATCTTATGTACATTCAGGCGGAACTATAATTCTATCAGTTGATGGGGTTAATGCTTCATTGCCAGATTCTTTTAGGGCCCAGTCAAGAATGAATTTAAGTAATTTTGCCAAGAGAGCTAGTATAGAGGATTTTGATAGCTTGCTGGAGCAAACTGATAATAGTGGCAGTGAAACAGTGGATGGTTTTGGAACTGGCTTAAAACCTATAACAGAGAATCAACTTGAGCTTGCAGTAAACAGTGGTATGCTTAGACAAATAGATAGTGCTAAAGTTCTTAGTGCATATACTTCCACTAATACTAGTATTGATCATTCGGAATCTGTGCATTTTCCACCTGTAGGGAACCAGGGTAGTAAAAACTCTTGTGTGGCTTGGTCAATGGCTTATTATATTCAAACCTTCTATAAAGCACAAGAACATGGTTGGGATCTAAGCAATTTTGATAGTACAATGATATTGAGCCCACAATTTGCTTACCATCTAGTTAATGATGGTGTAGATGGAGGCGCTTCTTATCTAGATGTGCTACAAATTATTGAGAATGTTGGAGTATCAACCTGGAGGGAAATGCCCTATGATGTTCATGATCATACATCCTGGCCTAGTGAGGAAGCTTTTCGAGAAGCCCCTTTTTATAGATCGGCTACCAGCAATGATGATTCATATTTTTATATAAAAGTTGCTCGCAGTATGGATGATATAAGGTCGATTAAAAATTTGTTAGATATGGGGTATTTATTAAGCATTTCTATTGACGCTCATCAATATGAAAATTTAACTAGTAGTGGAGTTTGGACATCGCAAAATTATCGAAATCCTGCACCAAATCATGCTAATACAGTAGTTGGATATGATGATAATTTTACTGCTTTTGGTATGTAAACAATATTACTTTTAAACAAAAATTGTATGTATTTAGTAAATTTAATGGATAAATATCCTGCAATAAGTGACATGCTTATTGCAGGATATTTCATTTTCTGGCAGGTATTTCATTCTAAATCTAGAATTATATATATGATGGAAAGAATATATATAATTAGGGGGTTTTTGGGTATGCTTTCGCCTATAACAAATACAAAAGTCTCAATAGCAATCTTATTTCTCTTCCTTTTCTACATTTCCTTATCAACATTGGGAGCAGATTTATATGGACAAGACTTGTACTGGAATTCAGGAATAGAATCTAGGATTCCAGATAGGGAAGATGAGGTTAATGTACTTGATTTTGGAGCGCTAGGTGATGGATATACAAATGATTATGCTGCTTTTCAATCAGCTATTGATTCTGTAAGCAAAGGTGGTGTAGTTTTTATCCCTGAGGGAGAGTATGTCTTAAATGATATGCTAAAATTTGATAAAGCTCTTACCTTAAGAGGAGCAGGTGAAAATAAAACTCAACTTATAATTGATCATAATAATAACGGGTTTGAGATAGTAAGTGATCAAAAAGGAGATTGGTATGATATTATAAGTAATTACGAAAAAGGGTCAAGGGATCTATACCTTAAGGATGCTTCTGCTTTTGAAGTAGGTATGTATGTTGAGATACAACAGGATAACAATCCAGATATTATGTATCCCAATCCATCAGGTTTAAATTGGGATTCTGAATGGGCACAAGGGGCAATTGCTCAGATAGCCAGAATTGTTGCCGTTGATGGCAATAAGATAAGTATCGATGAGCCTCTAAGACTCAATTATGATAGTAAATTTAATCCAGTGATTAGAAAACAGGATTTTATCGAGTATCTTGGTTTCGAAAATTTTGGACTAATTAGAAGAGATTTATCTGATTCTTACGTTTTTTACTTTGAAAATGTGGCTAATTCATGGATTAGAAATATACGTAGTGTTTATGGTAATAGAGCTCATGTACATATAAATACTGGATATAGAATAGAGATAAGAGATAGCCGTTTTGAAATGACTTGGGGTAATACTAATGAACGGGGAGTAGGCATTGAATTAGGCTACCATGCAACAAATTGTTTAATAGAAAATAATATATTTAAAGATCTAACGAATTCTATAGTTCTTCGTTTGGGCGCTAATAGTAATGTTATTGCCTACAATTATATGATAGATGATTATAGTCATCCAAGTGTATGGTTCTTAGGACACTATCCTAATAATAATCTTATTGAAGGAAATATAATGTCTGACATTGTAATAAGCGAAAAATGGGGAGCAAGTGGGCCAGGTAATACGTTTTTTAGAAATCGTATAAAGAATCTTTTTACAATAGAAGAGGCTTCCAATCCTCAAATTATTATTGCTAATGAAATTGGCGATAAAATTAATTGGGATACATATTATACATACCCTGATTTAATAGATTATGATGTTTTTTTAATACATGCTAATTTTATAGGGAGATCAATACAGTGGGATGAAGAGATAGAAGATTATGATATACCTCAATCCTTATATCTTGACTCTAAGCCTGAGTTTTTTGGCCTTATGGACTGGCCTTTTACAGGCTCTGATAAAATAAATGGAAGTAATCCAGCCAGAGAACGATATTACAATCGAGATGTTTTTAATATTCCCAAAGAGATCTTACTAGGAGATCTTAATGGTGATGGTATAATAGATTCTCTTGACTATATATTACTTGCACGACACTTGTTAGGAATTAGAGATTTAAATCCAAATTATTTAAAAGCAGCAGATCTTAATGCTGATGCTTTGCTTGACTCTCTAGATCTTAGTATCTTAGGAAGATGTATATTAGGGCATGTCTATACGAATGATATTATCGTTGAGCTAGTGGATTCAGAAAGTGCTTTGCCTATAAACAATGCCATCTTAACTATAGTAAACTATGATGATTTGATAGAAACTGCAGAAGCTCTGGGTGAGGATGGTTTATATAAGTTTAAAGATATAAAACTAGGGCTTGGCACAGAGTTTGAGATCAATATAAGTAAAGAATCTTATATAGATACTAGCATTTCTATGCTGTCACAGAAAATTGCAGGCTCTGAACCATTAAGTATTGTTGATAATGATTCAATTGAAATGTATCAAGAAAAAGTAATAGAATTTGAGGATATAAATCTTGAATTTCTTATTAGATCAGAGATAAATAAAGGTTTTGGCCCAATATATCTAAGCGATGTGAAAGGGATAGAGATCTTAAATGGCTGGCGTAAAGGAATAAGATCTTTGGAAGGAATACAATTTCTGTATAATTTAAAAAATCTTCGTTTAGCTGAAAATTATATTAATGATCTTTATCCAATATCTGCTCTTCGCAAATTGGAGGAATTAGATATTAGTGCTAATGAGCTTGATGATCTTTCACCTTTAGCAGAGCTTAACACTCTTAGTCTTTTAAGTATTAATGATAATCAATTAGCTGATATTTCACCATTGGCTGGGCTTAGTAATCTTAAATTATTGGATTTTTCTAAGAACCAAGTCTTAGAAATTTCGTCTTTATCTAAACTTACGGCATTGGAACATTTAATTTTTCATAAAAATAAAGTTCTTGATATTTCTCCACTTAAAAATTTAAGTAAACTATACTGGCTTGGTTTTAGTGCTAACAATGTTGATGATATTTCAGTTCTTCTTGAAAATGACTTTCCTAATTTATCTATGTTGTCAATAATGGATAATTTACTAAACTTTGAAGATTCTTCAGAAGATATGAATAAGGTTGAGACTTTAATGGATAAAGGCATAAGTATTATATATTAAGCAGATAGTTCAATCCTATGGTTTATGAATTTCTTTGACCATAGGATTTGCTTTTTCTTACAGGAATTTTATAATTCCTGTAGAATTATGTAAATAATAGAAAAGTTAAAAAGGAGGGCTAATATTGTTTAATTTATCTAAAAGTAAAATTAGTTTTTATTTAATTCTAATAACAATTCTAATAACAGTAATGCTTTTTGCTATCTCATCATCAACATTGGCTGCAGATCTATATGGTCGAGATTTACTTTGGAATCCTGGATTAGAGTCAGGAATACCAGAGAGGGCAATTGAGGCAAATGTGATGGATTTTGGTGCTTTAGGTGATGGAGTGTCTAATGATTATGCAGCTTTTCGTGCAGCTATTGATTCTCTTGAAAATGGTGGTGTAGTTTTTATACCAGAGGGGGAATATTTAATTAATGATAGCCTAAGAATTGATGATTCTGTTGTGTTACGAGGTGAAGGAGTAGATAAGACAAGACTTCTGATTAATCATTCATCTAATGCTTTTGATGTGATCAAATATCGTAGAGGGACTTGGCATAATCTTGAGGGTGGCTATGAGAAAGGTTCTAGAGAATTGTACCTTAAGGATACTTCTGATTTTGAAATCGGTGTTTATGTTGAAATTCAGCAGGATAATGATCCAGATATCATGTACACTTTATCTCAGTGGAATACAGGATGGGCTCAAGGAGCTATGGGTCAAATAGCCAGAGTTGCTAGTATTGATGGGAATAAGATAGTTTTAGATGAGCCACTTAGACTTAATTATGATTCTCAGTTCAATCCGATTATTAGGACACAGGGTTTTGTAGAGTATGTTGGTTTTGAGAATTTTACTATAGAAAGAATTGATACTTCCCCTACATATATATTTTATTTTAAAAATGCAGCTAATTCCTGGGTGAAAAATGTTCATAGTAAGTTTGCTAGTAAAGGACATGTATATGCTAATACAGTGTATAGATTAGAAGTAAGAGATAGCTTTTTTGATGATGCAACAAATTGGGGCTCTGGAGGTCATGGTTATGGAGTGGAGCTTGGTTATCATACTACCAATAGTTTAGTAGAAAATAATATTTTTAGAAGATTGCGTCATTCGATGATGGTTCATCTAGGCGCAAACGCTAATGTTTTTGGATATAATTATTCTATAGAACCCAAGTCAGATGGAGACTGGATGCCTAGTGATATATCTTTACATGGTCATTATGCATATCATAATCTTTTTGAAGGGAATATAGTTCAAAGAGTGGTTGTAAGTGATTTTTGGGGTCCTAGTGGTCCTAACAATACAATAATACGAAACCGTGTAGAATCAGAAGGTATTTCCATTCAGGACTCCTCTAACTATCAAAATATTATTGCAAATGAGCTTGTTCAGGACATTATTGACTGGGACACAGACAATAGATTTCCCCATTTAATAGATCCTGATACTTTATTGATTCATGGTAACTATGTTCAGGGAGAAATACAATGGGATGATAATATAGAAGACCACTCTCTACCCGTCTCATTATATCATGATTCTAAACCGGAGTTTTATGCTGCTATGGATTGGCCATCCACTGGTGCAGATATTTTAAATGGAAGCAATCCAGCAAGGGAACGTTTTTTAGGGAATGATATCAGTGATAAAGAGTTTATGCTTGGTGACGTTAATGGAGATGGTTTAATAGATTCTAGAGATATTACTATCTTATCTAGATATTTACTCTCAATGCTTGATTTAGATGAAGCTAGTCAAAGAGCAGCTGATCTTAATGGAGATGGTATGATAAACGCATCTGATCTTTCTCTGTTAATACGGTATATACAAGGAATGATTGATGAATTTCCATCCACTATTTAATGGGGTGAAAAAACTTAAATGAAATTGGGATACTGTACTTTTCCATTTTTCTGCTTTTATGATATAATAGAGGCTGTTGTTTGAAATTTGATTATTTCATTAGTAATTATTTCTTGCCTTAAGACATAAAGATAATCTTAAAGGGTTTTATTAAAAAAAGCCTGGCCTGGAAGAGGAGCTGTTAAGTGGACTACTGAGATAATAAGTGGACTGCTGAGATAAAGTGAAGGCCGATAGAAGTTAAATCTCTTAACTGTAAATATACGGAAAGGTAGATCTCTTATGAAGTTTAAAAAAATTTTTGCCTGGTTAGCAGTTATTCTATGGATGGGACTTATTTTTTATCTATCGTCACAGGCAGCTGAAGAGTCTAGAGAGCTAAGCATAGGAATAACACAAATCATTGCTAATTTTTTTGAAACAGTTTTTCCTTTTTTGGAGTTTGATATTAATAGTTTCCACCATTTTATTAGGAAAGCTGCTCACTTTTCGGCATATTTTGTTCTTGGTGTTTTACTGATTAATGCTTTTAGAATTAGTGGTATTTCAATGCTAAATTGTGTTTTGTCGGCCATATCACTATCGGTTCTTTATGCAGTAGTTGATGAAGTTCATCAGATATATGTTCCGGGGCGAGTTGGTGATATTAGGGATATTATGATTGATAGTGTAGGAGCAATTTTTGGAATTAGCTTGTATGTTCTTATATTAAAATTCAAAAAAAGTAAAAGTTAGCAGGACTCTCGACAAATAGTGCTAAAATTTTTAGACTTATTATGTAATAATATATTTGGACATGACATGAGCAGAGGACCTAAAAGTAATTTTCCAGGGGATTAAAGAATGAAAAGTTCTTTAATGATTGTTATCCCCGCTTATATATATAGGTGCCATAAAAGCTGCTTTTGATCCTGAAAGCATGGAAGAGGCAGTTTGGCGTCTAAAAGAAAAGAAAAGATAAAGATAATAATTGTTTGCTATTAAGGTTGCCATTATTTAATAATGGCAACCTGTTTATATACTAGAGTGAATTCTTCCAGCTAATTTAAATATCTTGATGGAATTTTTTCTAGCTTTTTTAGATAATTGTTTAAAACCTTCCCCAATATACCTTCATTCTTAGATCTCCTTCTTTGTCTGCGCCTTCAATACTTATCTTTAAATCAGAACCATTACCAGGCATAATTAATGTATATATACTTGACCATCCTTTTACACTGATGTTTTCCCAACTATCACCTGGATATAAACGAGGACCATATACTCCGGGTACTTCGATACTTGGAAAATTATATCTACTCTCTTTTATATTTACATATCTGTCAAAAAATAAGGCTGATGCCCAATCTTCATATAATTCCCTAAAAGATGTTCCGGCATAACTGCCTATAGCATCTTTATAAGTCTCATTGGAGTTATGTATATAACTTATAATTTCCTTGCCAAATCTATCATAAATATATCTGGCAAAAAGATAGGAAGCGTCATAATTAGCTATTTTAAATTCCCAATTAATTAACGAAGTTTTATCTGGTTCACTAAGATATGCGTTAAGATGGGGAATTATACCATGTAAGAACCCATAACCAACCAGGTCTTCTGCTAATTGAGACAATCCTTCATTAATCCAGATGTCTGCATTAGCAGCAAAAAAGGGTTTGTCATTGAGCACTTTTTCATTATAGAATATCATATGTTGAAATTCATGAGCTATAGTGCTAATTTGAATATCTATAGCATCTTCTGCATTATCATGGTTATGTATATATAGTATTTTTCTTTCGTTTGAATTTGAGGCATTTTCCTTGGAATATAGGTCATTAGGGTTAAACTGGCCTATACCCCATGTTTGTCCACTAGGAGCTACTAAAGGTGTGATTAAGATATTAATTTTATCGCAATTATTAGCTAATACAGGAAAGGTCTTAGCATCTGGTACTCTACCGAATACTGAACTTAGTGTTGGGTGAATTGTTCTGTCGAATTCATCTATCATTCTATTAATGTTATCAGAAGATATATTAATACTCTCATCAATCCAAACAAGGGAATGATCCCCAATGCCTTTTAACTGGGCGCTTATGTCATTGTAGCCAAACCATCCGTTATAAACTTTGAAAGTATCTATGTCACCTAAAGAGGGATCTTTTTTGCTTGCTGTTAATAGTGAAGTAGACTGGTTTATTGTATCATGATTTTGATATAATTCAGCCTCTTTTTCTAATAGATATTTATGTTGTGATTTAGAGAGTATATTTCTTCTATCATTAAAAAGAGTTTGTGTTTCCATCATTTTATCGAGACTATGACTTTCTATATTTGGATATTCTAGAATTTCTCCACTTGTTTCTGTACTTAATCTTTCTACATTCCATTCTCTGTGTGCTTCATCATTAGTAGAATAGATAAGGACTAAGGCAAAGTCATCAGGTCCAAAATCCTTGATTGTGACATCTCCACTACCATTTTCTAGACTTTTAGAAAAACTATAAGCTTCTTCTTTAAATAGAATACTAATGCCTTCACTAAAATTACTTCCTAGGCCATCGTTATTATAAGCTTTAACCCAATACCAATAGCTTGTATCAGCTTTTACATCATAATCTATATAATTGTTTTCAGAAAGGGCTAAGTCTGTTATGCGAGTTCTAGTTCCCCTTTCATTTGAGCTTCTAAAAACATGGTATTTTATATTATCATCTTTACTATCAATGTTCCAGCTAAGTTCAATTGCAAATCCATTTTGTTTTGCTCTTAGATTGACAGGAGAAGGAGGGAATCCTTCCTTATAAATTTCTGAAAAATTTTCTAAAATACTATTATTGCTACATGAACTTAATAATATAAGTATTATTAATATGAATAAACTTATATAAATTTTCATTTTACACATATTATCAACTCCTATTCTAAATTTTAGAATTTTCTTGTTTCTGTAATATATATTTCTTTTTCGCCTTAAAGAATCCTCTTTAATTCTTCTTTTCTTTTTGAAAAAATAGTTATTAATTGTAATTTTTTTTATGGAGGAGATTAACGTTTTTTATAGAATAATATATAAGTGCGTATTAACTATCTATTTTTAGAAGTTATTCTTAGTAGAAGTTCTTGCTGAAATTATGATTTGCTATAGAAAAGAAGTGGCAGTGTTTGAGGCTGTACAAGAATTATGTAGCAATGTTTACAGCTCTAAAAGAATTATTAATATAGTGGATAGAGGTATTTACTGCGGTATAATAATGTATTTGCTACATATTAGCAGAGAGTAGGGGAGAGGGGGATTTTAATGTTAGAATTTATGAGTAGAATCTATAAGAAGAAAAGGTTAATAATTGTAGATGTGATTTTGCTAAATCTGGCTTTAGTTTTAAGTTTTTTTATACGTTTTGATGGTGAGTGGTATAATCATTTTGATTATAGATTTTTTATAGTTATTAGTGTATCATCTTTTATAGTTTTGTTTTTTTCAAATTTGTATAAGAAGATTTGGAAGTATGCCAGTATAGGAGAATTAAAATCTATAGTTAAAGTTTCTGTTTTGATTAATTTATTATTGATTTTGTATGTCTTTTTTGCTATGCGCAGTTTTAATCGAAGTATTTTGCTAGTTAATTTTTTATTGGATGTTTTTTTACTTGGTGGATCTAGATTTGGATTGCGTTTATTAAAAGATCATCTTAGTCACCAAAAGATTTTAGGTGCCCGGACTAGAGTTTTGGTGATTGGTGCTGGTGATGCTGGTGAGATTATTATACGTGAGATGAATAAACATCCTGAGTTAAAGAAAGATATCATTGGTCTAATAGATGATGATCCACAAAAAATTAATCTAGAGATACATGGTGTAAAAGTGCTAGGTAATAGAGATAACATACCAGAAGTGATAAAGAGTTATGGAGTTGATGAGATAGTTATCGCTATTCCTTCAGCTAGTGGAGATGAGATTAAGGAGATATATGAGTTTTGTAATCAGGATAATGTTAAGGTTAATATTGTTCCTGGTATGTTTGAGATTATTAATGGAGATGTTAATTTAAGTCAAATAAGAGAGGTTAAAGTTGAGGATTTGCTAGGTAGGGACCAGGTAAAATTGAATAATAAGTCAATTGCGACTCATGTTGAGAATAAGACTGTTTTGGTTACCGGTGCTGGTGGATCTATTGGTTCAGAGCTTTGTCGTCAAATAAGCAGATTTAATCCAAGACGGGTGGTAATGTTAGATATTTATGAGAACAATTTGTATTTTCTTGATCTAGAGTTGAGAGAAAAGTTTAAGCATATATCTTTTGAGCCTGTTATTGCTAGTATCAGGGATAAGGACAAACTACGAAATCTTTTTCGAAAATATAAGCCAGAGGTTGTTTTTCATGCTGCAGCTCATAAGCATGTACCTCTTATGGAACATAATCCTGAGGAAGCAGTTAAGAATAATATTTTTGGTAGTAGAAATTTAATTGAAATTGCTGATAGTTTTGCTGTAGATAGATTTGTTTTAATTTCTACAGATAAGGCTGTTAATCCTACAAATGTTATGGGTGCTAGTAAAAGGGTTGCTGAGATGTTTGTTCAGACAATTAATAAAGAAAGCAGGACAAAGTTTATGGCTGTTCGTTTTGGTAATGTTCTGGGTAGCCAGGGTAGTGTTATCCCGCTTTTTAAAAAGCAGATTGCTCAGGGAGGTCCTATTACTGTGACTCATGAAGATGTTACTAGATATTTTATGACGATACCTGAAGCAGTTCAACTTGTGATTCAGGCAGGTTCAATTGGTGATGGTGGAGAGGTTTTTGTCCTTGATATGGGGCAAGCTGTTAAGATCATTGATTTGGCTAAGGATTTAATTAAACTCTCTGGTTTGAAATTAGGTGAAGATATTGATATAGAAATTACAGGTTTAAGGCCAGGAGAGAAGCTTTATGAAGAACTTCTACATGATACGGAAGATAATATAGCTACTGAACATGAAAGAATATTTATTACGAAATTGAATGAGATAGATACGACTAGATTGAAGCAAATATGTAAAGAACTTGAAGAAAAGATTCGTCTAGGAGATAGCCAGGGTATTATCCAGTCGATGGTTAGCTTAGTAGATACATATAAGCCTAATCGTGACAATATACGAGAAGTGAATTTTGTTAATGAGAAGCCAATTGAAGAAATAGCTGTAGCAGTAGAAAATTAAAATTAAAAGTGTGAAGCTTTTTTCTTGGATAAATTTTAATAAAAAGATTTTAGGCCTATAGCAAGTGCAGAATACTTGCTATAGGCCTTATTATTTTGCTAGTTGTAATACATTCGGACGTCTTAGGATAAAAATTGCTATATCTAAAATTATGTAATATAATATTAATATAAATAGACTAACGATAGGAGGTACAAAGTGAAGAAGAAATTATTAATAATTATCATTTCTATATTGTTGTTTATAACCCTGACAAGCACTACATATTCTTTTATATTTCCTGATGCTGAAGATACTGTAGAAAAATATATAAAGGCCTGGCAGGAAGGGGACTTTGAGGGAATTCACCGGCTTTTATCCAGGGATTCACAGGAGGCTATTACAGTAGAAGAGCTCGAGGAAGCATACAATTATTTTTGGGATATGGCTGGTATAGAGTATCTAAAGGTCTATAATATTAAGGAAGATACTTGGAATGAGAACACCTTTCTTTTACAATCTGTACACCAATCTAAATATTTTGATGAGGTCTACCTTGGTTTCCCTATTACTTTAAAAAGGGAAAGACTAATTAATTGGAGAATAGTCTGGGACTATGATCTTATAGAATTTGGCTTTAAGCCTGGTGATACTTTTGTTAGAGAACGGATAATGCCAGAACGGGGTAAAATTTATCTAAAACAGTCAAGAAAACTCCATCCAAGCTACTGTATTGGGTGGAGAT
>JBBJJH010000042.1 GCA_037623315.1 Halanaerobiaceae bacterium ANBcell28 | reverse complement strand
CTATAGATTTTTGCTGTTGAAACTTTTGTAAATAAAATTTACTCTTTATAGCTGAATCTGTAATAATAATCTTGACATGTGAATAGAAATAAGATATAATGTAAATGAAAATCAGTCTCAATTAATGACGGATTTAATATATTGGAAAGAACTTTGTATTGCTATCTATTAAAAATTGTTATTTTACTTAACTGAAATAATTTTAAATGGAGGGACTTATGGAAGTAATTAAACCTTTAATAGCCAGCTGGGAGAAAAAATGCAGTTCAATTCCCTTGCTGTTTTATCTATATTCAAGGCCATATAAATCCATATTAAAAAAGGAAATTGCTTTAGCTGATATTAGTGAAAATGATTACATTCTTAATGTTGGTTGTGGAGCAATGCCTTTTACAGCTATTTATTTGGCAAAGTTAACTGGAGCGAGAATTTTAGCTATTGATAAAGATGAAAAGGTTATTGAAAAGGCTAAAGAAACTATTGCTAATATGGGATATTCTGATAAAATTGAAGTTTTAAATGCAAATGGTATCGACATTAACGAAAAAGAATTTACTGTTGCATTAGTGGCTTTGCAAGCAGAGCCCAAGACTGAGATATTAGAAAATCTCTTGGCTGCTTCTAAAGATGGAACTCGTATGGTCTTTCGTATAGCCAGAGATTTCTTTGCAAGTCAATATGATTTTATTGCAGAAAAATATCAAGCAGAGGCAATTGCTAAACAGAGAATGATTACTTTTGATAAGTCAGTATTATTTATAAAATAATTTTTAGAAAACTATGTTTTTTAGAATATAAATGATAAAACTCAAACGATGTTAAAGCTAAAGTTGCTCTAGAGAAAATAAACTTGCTTTATTATATGGAGGAAATAATGATTAATAAGAAAACAATATTATGGTTTATAGGAATTTGGATAATAACAATTTTAATTATTAATAGTGGTTGGTCAGAGATAAAAAATTCCATAATGAATATAAATCCTCCTATTTTGCTAGCTTTAGCATTACTGCAATTATTCACTCTAGCTTTGACAGCATATCAGTGGTTTTTTCTATTATCTAAGAAAAGTAAAAATCTTTCTTACCTGAGGATTCTTCTAATAAATCTAAGTGCTTCTTTTGTAGAAAGTGTGACACCTTCTTCTAAGTTAGGCGGTGAAGCTGCTAAGGTATATTTATTACGAAAAGAGACGAGTTTATCATATCAAAGTCTTGCTACAATTGTGATGACTCATAAATATTTCTCTTTATTACCTTTTATTATTTTATGTATGCTGGCTCTAATAATATCTTCATTTTCTTTTGTTTTGCCTACTATTGTATATATAAGCTTTTTAGCTTTTTTCTTCCTGTTTATCATGATTTTCTATATCTTTTCTAAAGCAGGTAGTTTAATAGATAAAGATAGTGATAATAAGATTTTTAATAAAATAACTGGATTTATTGTTTTTATTCAAAGAGCTATAAGTCAATCAAGGAAGGTATTAGCTCCTAATGAAGCTATATTCTTATTCTTGATTTCATTACTTGTCTGGATACTCTATCCAGTAAAATTATATATTATTAGTTTAGCGTTGGGTTTTGAACTTAGTTTTGTTTTCATAACAGTTGTAACATATACTGCCTATTTAATAAGTATTTTACCTTTAACACCAGGAGGACTGGGGACTTTTGAAGGTAGTGCTGCATTTATTTTCAGTCTAAATGCTTATTTATTTGCTGAAGGCATGGCAGCAGCGTTAATGCTTCGTTTGATAACTTTCTGGTTTCCATTGATACTTCAATCAATAGCTACAGCTTATTTTTTATCTAGAGAGAATATCAATTTATTCTCTAAAAAACAGACAGAGTAGATAAAAGACTAAAGAGGTTGAATTAATGTCACAAGAAAAGGGGCTTAATAATTTGCATCTATTCAACACTTTTTCCTTAAAAGACTTATACTCCAGGCCAATGGTTAAGACAATTAAGTTATTCTTGAGAATAGTTCAATCTTTTGAATATCTTGGTAGTTCTTGGCCTTTATTCGGAAATATGTATCGCAAATTATTTTATAATAGCCTTATGGAAAGAGAAACTGCCATGGCAGATTTAAAGGAAGGCTTGAATATCCTTCATATTGGTAGTGGTCCTTTACCAATGACAGCTATTTTTCTTGCTGAAAACGGTTATTCAGTTACAGGAATTGATAATAATCAAAAAGCTATTAAAGCATCTAATAAATTGATAGATAGACTATCATTGAATGATAAAATTGAAATAAAAAATATGGATGGAAAAGAAGTTGATATTAGTAAATATGATGCAATTTGGCTTTCCTTGCATATTGTACCGAAAGAAGATGTCATTAAAGATTTATTAAAATCTTTAAAGCCTGGACAAAAAATTATCTTTAGAAATCCACGTTCATATTTATCAATTGTATATCCTCGTGTACAGGAAGAAGAGATCAGGAAAATAGTTGATAATATTAATAATCTTGAATTTGAAAATTTGAATATAAGAGGCATAAAACAGAGTATTGCTAAAGAAAGTCTTTTGATAGAATACAAGAAAAAGGGGTGTATTAAAGATGAGTGTTAGTGAAGGAAAATTAAGAGAAATGATCTCATATCAGGAAAACGCAGTAAAAGAAAGCACTTTAAATTTACAGGAATTAAGAAAAGGTGAAGAGGCCTTGATTCTTGCTACTCCGGAAAATCTTTTGTTGGCTCCTTTAGGACTTAGGGAAGGGAAACGTCTTAAAGTAAAGTCAAAACAAATCTTTGGCGGTCCTATAGTTGTAAATATAGAAGGAAGAAGCGTAGCAATTGATAAGAAAATAGCTAAAAATATAAAGTTATATAGGAGTTAGATTATATGAAAGCAAGTAAACTAGTAGATAATGAAAAAAAAGTACTATTAATTGGCCCACCAAATGTAGGAAAAAGTGTATTCTTTAATCGTCTTACTGGTCTTGATGTTGCTATTGCTAATTACGCTGGAACAACTGTTGATTTTAAAGTAGGAAATATGTATTTAGCTAATCAAAAGGTGAGCCTGATAGATGTTCCAGGTACATATACCCTTGATGCCACCAATCAGGCAGAAGAAGTGGCAGTTGAAATTCTTTCCCAAAATCCAGAAATGGTTATTTGTGTACTTGATGCTAACAATATTGAAAGTAGTTTGTATTTATTATTGCAAATATTAGAAAGAAATCTACCGACTATTGTTGCCTTAAATAGAGTAGATATAGCAGAAGAAAAGGGTTATAGTATTGATATAGAATTATTAAGTGAAAAACTAGGAATTGAAGTAGTTCCAACAGTAGCAATACGTGGGGAAGGCTTCGAAATACTGAAAGATAAAATTAAAGCAAAAATCAATGAGCCAGATCAAAATATTGACTACAATATTGAGGCAAGTTGGTCACTGGCTGAAGAATTAGCCGTATTATTAAAGAAGAATGTGAAGGAAAGAACGTTCTTAAATCGTGAAAAATGGGGAGAATTATTAGTACAGCCATGGCCCGGTATTCCTTTAGCAATTATAATATTATCTTTAATTTTTGCTGTGGTTGTAGGTCTGGGAATGGGAATTAGACAGTATATACTCTTACCTTTTTTTAGAAATTTGGTTTTTCCGTATATAGTACAGATGGTTGAGAGCATAACAAGTCCTGGCTTAATACAGAATATTTTAATAGGTGAATATGGATTTTTGATTAAGGGACTGGAATGGCCCTTTGCTCTGGTCTTGCCTTATATTATATCATTTTATACTGCTTTAAGTTTGCTGGAAGATAGTGGATACTTACCCAGGTTGGGGATTTTGTTAGATGGTTTATTAAGTAAGATGGGTTTATCTGGTGCAAATATTATCCCATTATTACTTGGTTATGGTTGTGCTATTCCTGGAATAGCTGCTACCAGGGCTATGTCAACAGAGAAAGAAAGATTGATGGTTTCCACTATGATTTGTCTTAGTGTACCCTGTGTGGCACAAACTGGAGCTTTTATATCTCTTTTATCAGAACAATCAATACTACTAGTTATACTGTTATTTATGCTTTCTTTTCTGGCTATAATTATTTCAGGATTAATTCTTAATTTCTTTATAGATGGTGAAAGACCCGAAACGGTAGTAGAAGTTCCTGAATTATTAGTGCCAAAGGCTAATATATTGGGCAAGAAAATCTGGATACGCTTACGTACTTATATTTTTAATGGGGCAAAAACTATGTTTTATGCCATTGCTGTAGCTGCTGTCTTATACGAAATTGGTGCTTTTGAGTATATTGGTCAATTATTGCAACCAATCGTTACAGGATGGTTAAGATTACCACAGGAAGCTGCAGTACCTTTAGTTCTAGGTATTGTTCGTAGGGAATTGTCAGTTCTTCCTTTACTTGATATGAACTTGAGCAACTTACAACTTTTTGTAGGAGCAACTGTAGGGCTGTTTTATGTACCATGTATTGCAGTACTGGCTATTCTGGCTAGAGAATTCAAAGCTTCTATAGCTTTAATGGTATTAACTGTAACTACAATAACTTCCTTTTTATTGGGAGGATTTATCGCTAGATTTGGTGGACTTTTCTTTTAATAAATGTTATTATTTTAATAAGCATGTCTTTTGGTCGGAATTAATATATTATTAGTATAAGATCAGGAACGCCTTATTATTATAATTTAATAACAGGAGTTGAGAAGGGAAGATGAGAAAGAAAAAGTTTGCCTTATTTTTTTTATTGTTACTACTATTAACAAGTTTTTCTTTTATACTAAATGCTAATGTTTATCAAGGGGCTACTGATGAAGGTGTGGAGGATTACTACAGAGGACGGGTTGTTTCTGTAGTAAATATTGATCAGGGATCAGATTTTATAGCACTGGAACAGAATGCTGAAGTTTTGTTGTTAAGTGGTCCAGATGAAGGTAGAATTATAGAGATAAATAATCTTTTTATAAGTGATGCTCGTTACACTAATATTTATCTTGAAGAAGGAACAGAAGTTGTAATAGCTGCATATAGGCAGGGAGGACAGGTTAATTTTTATCTACAGGATATAGTTCGAGATAGAGGACTTTTGTATCTAGCCATAGGATTTGTTGTTTTATTACTTTTAGTTGGCTTGATGCAGGGTCTAAAAACAATTATTACTCTAGCTATAACAGCTTTTGTTATATTCCAGGGTATGTTACCATTATTGCTTGAAGGATATTCACCAATCCCTGTTGCCAGTATAGCTGCTGTCTTAATTATTTTTGTAATATTAATTATTATTGGTGGTTTTAATGCAAAATCTTTTGCTGCCATTATTGGAACAAGTGTAGGTGTATTAATTGCTGGTATAGTTGCCTATTATATCGGACATGTATCCCATTTAACAGGTTTAAGTAGTAGTGAGGCTCAGATGTTATTGACTGGAGATTTTCTAATTGATATTAGAGGTTTGTTATTTGCCGGAATTATTATTGGTTCTCTTGGTGCTATTACTGATGTGGGTATGTCAGTTGCATCAGCTGCTGAACAAATTAAGGAAGCCAACCCGGAAATGGGTTTTACAGGTTTAACTACTGCTGCTTTTAAAGTCGGTAGAGATATTATGGGGACTATGGCAAATACTTTGATTTTAGCTTATGTTGGTGGATCAATTCATTTGCTATTGTTGATTCAAAGGTATGAGGTTAATTGGTTAAGGATTATAAATATGGATATGATAGCAACAGAAGTAGTACGTGGGCTGGCTGGTAGTATAGGTTTGATTATATCTATCCCTATTACAGCAGTTGTTGCTGGATATATGATGAGTAAAAAGAAGGTTTCTTTATCAGATAAAGTTTAGAATGAATAATTGAAAATATAATTAAGAAGAAAATTATAATCCAGGAGTGAAATGAAAATTACTCCTGGATTTTTGTTTTTATACATTTTATTTAATTAATTTACAAAAATCATAAACATATTTCAATATATATTAATATTATATATTAACAAAATAACAGGAGGTGAAGTTTTGGATAAAAAATGTGTTGGATGTATGCCTAAAGATGAGGAATTTATAAAACTATTAGATAAATTATCATATGATGGACCAGTGAGAATTATTATTAGCTCTGGAGAAAACTGTTGTGAGTTTCTTGGATGCGTTTTAAGGATAGTTAATGATTCTTATATAGAATTGGCAAGCACTAATTGTGGTAGAGTATTTATTAGAATTGATTGTATCTGTGCAGTTGAGAAGATACCAGTTCCTACAACTACTACAACTACTACAACAACAACTACAACAACTACAACAACTACAACAACGACGACTACGACTACGACTACAACTACTACTACAACTACAACTACAACTACTACCACCAGTACTACAACTACAACAACAACAACTACTGCTCCACCTTTAGATGAATGTTGTGTTAAAGGTAGTGGAGGAGCTTTAACAGGTGATAATCCTGATGAAAGAATTAGTTTTGAAATAGGAAGTGATGAGGATCCAATTTGTAATTGCGATGGAGTGATAACAGGAAATATCGAAGATAGTTACTATCAATCTAGTGTTGGGATTCCACCTGAAATTCTTTTTTTAGATATTACTGATATAACAGAAATGAACTGTCTAGATGGAGAGGTTGTACTTGTTGGTGAAGGGGTAGAATTTGATGCAGTTTCGGAAACTGGAACAAATAGGTTCTTTAGAATGACACTTACAGATACTCCAGATACTATTATAATGGAAATATTTGAAGATGCAGACCTAGAAAATCCAATATATGAAAGTGGTTTAGTCGAAGTAACAAATGGTGAGGTAATAATAAGCGAATGTCCCTAGTTAATAATAGATAAGGAAATTCCTATAAGATGATTATCTTATAGGATTTTTTTTGCTTTTTGCTATATATTCTTAGTTTATTTTTTTATATAATGTGATAATTTCTTCATAAATTCGTAAGCTGATTGATATCTCTTCTCTTTTTCGGGATGAATACCTTTATATATTATTTCTTTTAGATCATTGTCTTTTATTTTTTCTAAATTATACAAATGTTCTTCTGAAAGTGGATTGTCAATAAGGTAAATACAATTTAGTGCTATTCGATAAAGATCTTTATCTTTACTTTTCATGCCTTTTTTACTGTTTATTGTTCTTGCTAATCCAAAATCTATTAATTTTATTTTATCTGGATTATCATCATTAATCAATATATTTTTGGGCCAGATATCATTATGGGCAAAACCATTTTGATGCAAATGTTTTAATGCTTGTAAAAGATTGTAGGTAATCAAAATGGCATCTTTTTTACAGTATTTGTTTCCTTGTGAATAGTGATTAGATCTTCCAATCTTAGTACCAGGGAAGTACTCCATTACTATATAGGCTCTATTATCTATTACAAAAAAATCATAGACTTTAGGAAGAAATGGGTGTGAGCCGTATTTGCTCATTACAAGCATTTCTTTTCTAGCAGTTTTAATATGGGAGGAGGATTTAATAGCAACTTTACATTTACTTTTAAGCTTATAAGCCAAATGGACTCGGGCGAATTGGCCTCTCCCAATAGGCTTTGTGATTAACTTATAACCATTTAATATTTTAGAATTCATATAACACCTCATAATTCAAGTTAAATTACATTATATAGCTTAGTTCTTATACTGGTGAATTATTGATTCATGACGAGAAAATTTGTAATTTTTTATAGAAATCCATCTTTTGTAACATATTGTCATGAAGGAAATATATTATAGAAATGGAGGGGTAAAATTGGAAAGTAAATTATTAAATAATTATAAAGTAAATATAAAACCTTTTGGAAAAGGATGTTCTTCTCATGTATATTTAGGAAGAGATATTCGTAATTTTGCTATTAAAGAGCAAACAAATATAAAAGTGGCTGAACATGAAGCATTTGTTATGAGAACTTATGGAGATAATACTTTTTTACCTAAATTTCATGATTACTTTTTATTTGATGATAAGGCCTATATTGTGATGGAGTTTTGTGAAGGTGAGAGGATAGGTCATTGGAATTTTCATTCAAAAGGAAAAATTAGAGGAAGAGAAAAAGCAATTGCCATTACTTTAAATATTTTAAAAGGACTACAGCATCTCCATAATAAAGGATTTATACATTATGATATACTACCCAAAAATGTATTGATTGCAAAAGATAATCCAGATATGGTTAAGATAATTGATTTTGGAATATCTAAAAGCATAGATTATATTGAAAACAACCCTAAATATAAGAATAAAGATTTATATGAGGCAGCACTTATGTGTATCTATTTAATTAATGGTTTTGTTTCAAAGACTCCTGACAAGGATATAGAGACTTTGGATAATGATTTGAAAGATATTTTATATAAAGGGGTAAACCCTAATAAAGAAAAACAATATGACAGCGCAGAAGAGTTTATTAAATCTCTTAGTCTAGTCTGATAGATTATCATTATATCTTTTCTAAAAGGGAGGTGGGATTACACTGAAAAGAGCTATGGTTGTCTTTGTAGAGGATGAGAAAAGATTTCAGCTTCAGCTTAAAGCCTTATATACATCTTATAAATATATTAATTCAAAAGATACAGATTTAGTTGTCTTTGGAACCAAAGAAGCTTTGAGATGGGTGCCAGATGATTGTATTAAAGTAAATTATGAAATATTAAGAGAGCCAAAAGAATTTTTAACTTATAGGTTTATTAACTCTATTAGTTGTTTAGTGGGAAGCCAGGCAGATTTTTTAAACGATTATGACTTAATCTTAAGAACTGATGCCGATACATTTTTAACTCCAGCTTGGAATTCTTTTTATCCTGATATATACACTGTGGGTATAGGTGGTTATAGTAATAATGATCAAGTAAGAGAAAATATAAGGAAGATAGCAGATCATTTTGGCTTTAGGCATCAAGGCATTCATAATCTTGGTTCTACTCACTATGGTAATGCCAGTTTAGTTAGAACAGTGGCCAGTTTAACATTGACAATTGCTGAATATTTATTAACTAATGAATTTAAAGATAATGAAGGAGAATGGCCTGGGTGGTTTAAAGGTGTAACAAGCATGTATAGCTGTGAGATTGCGGTTAATCATCTTGTAGATCAGTTTAAAATAGATGGTCAAAAACTTGATTATGGTAGTGCAGCATGTGATACAATTGATAATCACCCCCATATTCACTGCTGGCATACAAACAAAGTTTTTTCGAAATTTCAGTTTGAAGCAGGTAATTATGATCATCTTGCTTTTGAAGATTTAGATATTGATAAGGTCAATAATTATTGCTTATATATGGGTTTAAAATCTAAAGAATTAAAATCTTAAGCCATAGGATTTAACCTATGGCTTTATCTCTGTGCATGAATATTTTTATCTTTTAAATACCTACTCCAACAAAGGTTCAAGTTGATTCTTCCATATCCACTCTGGACTGTAACGTTTTCTAACCTTTGTCTTAGCATCAAGAATTGGGTTTTGTCTCATTAGATTTACTATTATATTACCATGTTCTTTATAATAAGCCTCTTCTGAAGGGTGATAATTCTCACTAGTATCAAAGCCAAAATTGCGAGCATCCCATCTCATGAAATAAGCATTTAGTTTTTTTCCTAACTCCTCTAAAGCTGGAACAGCTTCATTTAGAACTAGAAAATTAGCTCTACTTGCAGCTTCTAATACTGTTAAACCAAAGGATTCTGAGAATGAAGGGCAGATAAAAAGGTTTGATAAAGTAAATAGTTCTAAAACTGTTTCCCGAGGGATACCATTTGGATAGGCTAAATCTGATGTAAAGAAGATATTCTTTAAGTCGAGACCCAATTTATGTCCTGCTTTTTTTATCATTGTCTTATATAGGTTAGGCTCAATATCTGATGACTTGAAATCACAGAAGATGATCTTGACATTTAGCTCAGTTTCTTTTCTTATAGCCCCTGCAAGGGCTGCAACCTTATCAAATTTCTTTCCTGTAGTCAGACGTCCTGGATAGACTATTAGGATATCAGCTGCCAGTAAATTTGTTTTATCAGCTATTAGTTTAGTAATTTCACTCATATCAGCAAGTAAATTAAAGCTATTATTAACTACTCTACATTTTCCTTCGGGGACATTATATTGCTTTGCTAGTGCAGGTATACCTGAAAGGGTAGGGTAAACATAGGTAGTTTTTGGCATTGCTGTATAACGTGCTGATAAAGGCCAGCTTACTTTTGGTGGACGATTGTCAGGAAATGAATGGGTAAAAGCGATAAATTTAATATTAGGCAACTTTTCCTGAGCCTTTCTCAAGGCAACATTGTGTAATAAATGCCAGCCCTGGTAATGGATATCATGGAGAATACAGAAATCAAGATCAGATAGTTTCTTCACCAGGTCATCAGCTATGGCATCTGCTTCTTTGAAAAAGTTTTTATGCACTTTTTTAGTCGGGTCAGAATAATCACCCCATTTAAGCTGTTTCCCATCAATTGAGTTAATGACCTTAAGCCATTCAATTCTTTCATCTGCATAAATACCCGTTCTTTCACTATCAGGGCAGTGTTCGCTTACTAATACTTTAGTTTTTATATTGTTATTAAGTAACATCTTCAATTGCTCTGCCACTACATTGACTATAGAATAGCTTGAGCTTAAGCCATTGAACATAGTTAATATTCCTACTTTCATTATTATGCCTCCTTTTTTATAGTTACTTATACTATATATATGCAAAATCCTAAAAATAGTTATGGATCAGGCTAAAAGAGAAGATTTATCTGCAGATAATGAAAAAAGATAATTATAATATTAAATATACTATAAGATTTTTCAAAAAATGCTTGACAATGAGAAGATAGTATAATATAATTCTATTTGAGAATGAATTTCATTTACAGAACTTATATTTAAATTAATTATTTGCTTTATAAAATGGCTTAGTCAAAAAATTTTAGAATTAATTGAGAATGAATTTCATTTTACATATATTACAACGGAAGGAGTGATGGAGAAGAAATAGAGCTTATATAGTTTGAAAGCTACCATAGATTATATAATTAGGATTGTGATTTTAAATATGGAATAAGAATTAGAGATAGTATTATTAGATACTATCAAAAAAATGTTTTAAAATTGACAAAACAAATAGGAATAATATATAATGGAGGAATTAATAATGAATAATTTAAAAAACAAAATTTTACTTATTGCTACTGTCTTTGCTATTTTTGCTGTCTTTACATTTTCTGTTTTAGCTGGCCAGGATGAGATTACTATCTACTCTGGAAGATCTGAAAATTTGATTGGTCCAGTTTTTGAAATGTTTACTGAAGAAACTGGTATCCAATTAAATGTACGTTATGGTGATACTGCAGAATTAGCAGCAGCTATTCTAGAAGAAGGGCAAAATACCCCTGCTGATATTTATTTCGCACAAGATGCAGGTGCCTTAGGTGCATTGGATGCTAATAATCGATTACAAACTATCGATAACAAATTTCTTAAACGAGTTGATTCTAGATTTAGAGCAGATAACGGTTCCTGGTTAGGTATTTCAGGTAGAGCTAGAGTTGTTGCTTACAATACAAACTATGTTAGTGAAGATGAGTTACCAGATACTATTTGGGGATTCCTGGCACCTGAGTGGAGAGCTAGGATTGGTTGGGCACCAACAAACGGTTCTTTCCAGGCTTTTGTAACAGCCTTGCGTGTTCTAGAGGGTGAAGAGGGCGCTGCAGAATGGTTACGTGGGATTATAGCTAATCAACCTAGACAATATAGAAACAATACTACTACAGTGGATGCAGTTGGTCGTGGAGAAGTACATGTTGGTTTTGTTAACCATTATTACTTATTTAGATTCATGGCTGAACAAGGAGAAGATTTTCCAGTACGTCATCTTTATACTACAAGTGATGCAGGTTCTATGATAAATATTGCTGGTATTGGCGTCTTGGATGTAAGTGAGAAAGATGATACTGTTGCAGAATTTATTGATTTCCTATTAAGAGAAGAGGTTCAACAGCATTTTCTTGATGGCAATGCCGAATATCCAACTATTCTAGGTATGGAAGCAGATAGACCTCACTTGTTACCATTGGAAGAAATTGAAACCCCTGATATTGATCTAAATACCATTGAAGATTTGGAAGGAACTCTTGAATTATTATTTGATGTAGGAGCATTATAATGAATAAAATTAGAGAAGAAAAAAAAGAAAATATATTTTCTAGAATATACTGGAAGGGCCAGTCTCTATGGCCTTTCCAGGCTTCTTTGTTTCTAGTAATCCCGGTAATACTGGTAACGATTGCCCTTTCTATACCCCTGATATACTTATTAATAAGGGCTTGGGGAATTGATAATTTTTTTGATTTACTTTTTAGAGAAAGAACTTTAACTGTTCTATTAAATACAATAGGATTAGCTGCTGCAGTTACTATTACTAGTATTATTATATCATTGCCTATAGCCTGGCTTACTGTTCGTACAGACTTACCTGGAGCCAGAATATGGACAGTTCTAACGATGCTTCCCCTTGTTATACCATCACTGGTTGGAGGATTTGCTTTTGTTGCTGCTTTTGGTTATGGAGGTATTCTCCATAATATAATGAGAAATGTCTTTAATGTATTTTATATTCCAGAAATTTATGGCTTTACTGGTGCCTGGGTTTTGCTAACTTTATTAAGCTATCCATATGTTTTATTATCAATTCGTAGTGCTTTATTAGGAATGGATCCATCTCTAGAAGAAGCTGCTCGAACCCTTGGTAAAACTCCCTGGCAGATTTTCTGGAAGGTTGTTTTGCCTCAATTAAGACCTGCTATTACTGCAGGAGGGCTATTAGTTGCCTTATACACCTTAAGTGATTTTGCAGCAGTTTCATTATTGCAGTTTAATTCATTTACTAGAGCTATTTATGTACAATATCAATCATCTTTTAATCGTAATTATGCCTCAGCACTTGCCTTATTATTAGTGCTACTTACTATCGTAATTTTAAGTATAGAAATCTGGACTAGGGGTAAGGCCCGTTATTATAAAGTAGGTAGTGGGGCAAAGTGTTCTATTCGTAAAATTAAGTTAAAAAAATGGAAAATACCTGCACTTATATTTCTTTTTATTATTGTTCTTTTTGCATTGATTTTACCTTTAGGGGTAAGTTTTTACTGGTTAATTCGAGGCCTAATTCACGGGGAGGCTTTTATCTTGCGCTGGCAAGCTGTTTTTAATTCATTTTATGTTTCAGCTCTGGCAGCTATTGTGGGTGTAATTGTAACTATACCTGTTGCTATTCTTACAATACGTTATAAAAGTAGATTTACTGCTATTATAGAGAGGATGACATTTATCGCTTTTGCTTTGCCTGGTATCGTAGTTGCCCTATCATTAGTCTTTTTTGCTGCAAATTATGCTATTTCTATTTATCAGACATTGCCTTTGTTAATTTTCGCATATATCATATTGTTTTTGCCTCAGGCGATGGGTCCATTACGCAGTTCATTGTTACAGTTAGGGCCTAATATAGAAGATGCTGCATCAAGCTTGGGAAGTTCGAAATTGAAAGTATTGTTTAAAATTACTCTACCACTTATTAAGCCTGGAATAATTAGTGCAGTTGCACTGGTTTTTCTAACAGCAATGAAAGAGTTACCGGCAACATTATTATTAAGTCCTATCGGTTTTCGTAGTTTGACTACAGAAATATGGAATGCCACATCAGAGGCATTTTACGCAAGAGCTGCTGGCCCTGCTATAATGCTTTTAGTAATTTCATCTTTTTCTATGTGGTTTTTGTTTCAGGATAATTAGATAATTCCGTATATATATGATGCAACTTTAATAAAACTTCTTGGTAAATGACTTTAGTATAATAACTCAAACTTCGCAGTTGTTAGAAAAGTTTATATAGAATTTCTGGTTAGCCATTTGCTGAATTAGCTTTTTCCGTGAATGAAGTTATGGCTAACCAGGCTTTATGCGGTATATTGATCTGAGAAGTTTGAGTATAATAAGAATCGAGGTGTTGATAAAAATGATAATTGAATTAAAAAATATATCCAAGACCTATAATAAATGTATTGAGGCAGTTAAAAATGTAAGTTTTGGAGTTGAAGAGGGACAGATTGTTTCTTTATTAGGTCCTAGTGGTTGTGGTAAGACTACATTACTACGTTTACTGGCTGGACTGGAAAGACCTGAAAAAGGAGAAATTATACTCCGGGGTGAGCCTGTTGTCAGGAAAAATCATTTTATTAGTCCCGAAAAAAGAGGAATAGGAATGGTTTTTCAGGATTACGCTTTATTCCCACATTTAACTGTTCAGGACAATGTTGCCTTTGGTTTTAAGGGCAAAGAAAAAAGGAAAAAGAAATCGAAGATTCAGGAGACCATAGAATTGGTTGGTCTGGCTGGTATGGAAAAAAAATATCCAGCTGAGCTTTCTGGTGGACAACAACAAAGGGTTGCTTTAGCCAGATCTTTGGTTCTGGACCCTTTACTAGTATTATTGGATGAACCATTTAGTAATCTTGATGTAAATTTAAGGGATAAAATGAGACATGATGTTACTAGAATCATCCGTCAAAGCAAAGCTACAGCAATTTTTGTAACACATGATCAGGTGGAAGCTTTAACTATATCCGATAAAATTATTGTTATGAATAAAGGTGAAGTTGAACAAATTGGCAGTCCTAGAGATATCTATCAATTACCGGAAACTGATTTTGTAGCTTCTTTTGTAGGACAATCAAATATATTGGAAGGGATAATAGGTGAAGATTCTCAAAGTGTTATAACTGATATTGGGAAAATTCCTTGCCATCATACACATGCTAAAAAACCAGGAGAGAAGGTAAGTATTTCTATACGTCCAGATAGTTTTGAATATGATACTGATGGTCCGCTTGAAGGAATAGTTGAAGAATATTCATATAAGGGTGTTAACATAGATGTAACAATATCTGTTAATAAGAAATATGTTAGCAGCGATAGAGAGAAAGAATCAAATCAAAAAAAACGACTTCTTGTACATGTTCACCCCGAATTGGAAGTAAAAAAAGGAGAAAAGCTAAACTTTAAAGTATTATCAGATTTTGTTGCAGTTATTCAATAATAGCTTTAGCAATGAATGTTATTTACTAATCGGATAAATATTTTCCTCTTTGCTTCTTTTATGATAGAATAAGATAAATATCATCTTTAAGAAGGAGAAGCTTATGGAAATTTTGAAAAAAATGACATTTTACGATAAGGCATTAATCATAGTAATAGTATTATTATCTTTATTAACTATTATTTTTTACCCTGTGCTTGTTTTAGATGATAGGGATGCAGAAAAATATGCAGTAGTTGAAATTGAAAATCAGGAAATCCATCGTTATCATCTTGATGGTAGAGATAGAATAGAAGAGTTTACTTTTACCGTAGATGGTGAAGAATATATTGGAAGACTGGAAATTGAAGGAGAAAGAGTTAGATTACAAAGGTTATCTAGAGAGATACTACCACTAGCTATTCATGCAGATACAGGTTGGATAGAGAATCAACATCAAATCATTGTTGCACTTCCTGTTAGACTTACTGTGCAAATAGTTTCTGAAGCAAGAGAAGAAGCAGAGTTTGATGGTATATCATATTAATTCAAAACAGTAGTGCTCTAGAGTAGAAAATTTTTTTCTTAGCAAATTAACTTGCGGCAAAAAAAAATATTTTATAGGCAAGATGTCTTGCAGAATAATACTATTTCATTGGAGTTAAACTATTTAATGAAATAGTATTTTTTAATATAAATTCTTATATTTAAAAAGACAGGAGATTAATTGTGGATAAGATAATAGATAAAAAGTTTTATTTAAAGCTATTTTTAATCACTATTATTTCTGTTATATTACTAACAAATATCTTTAGTGAAAAAACATATAGACTTCATGCTTTTGAATTTGATATATCTTATCATTTTAGGCCAAGTGGGAGGACAATTATAGTTCTCCCTCCAATAGGAAGAATAAGTGCAGAAACTCATAATTTCCCAGTAGAATTGATGTTTCGCTTAGGGAATATAGATTTGAATTTATTGCATGAAATGGTACAAAACTCAGAAGAATTTTATGATTTTTTATTTCAAAAAGGCCGGGAATTATTATTATATTATATCTTAAGATTATCTTTGATTGTTTTGATTGGAACTATATTAATATTGATATTTACATACACAAAAAAGATTAAGGCCCTATTTTTGGCTGGAATTTTTAGTCTTGCTATTTTATTTTTTAGTTTTGCTTTTACTTACTATACTTATGAAACAGAAGCTTATCAACATCCTGAATATTTTGGTACTGTGGAAGCTGCCCCCTGGATGATTGGTTTAATTGAAGAAAGTTTGTTTAAAATTGAAGAATTAAGCCAGAAATTAAAGTTAATGGCTGAGAATGTTTATATAGTTTTTGAAAAAATTGAGGGTTTAGAGCCTTTGGGATTGACTAATGGTGATTTGATAATTTTGCATGTTTCTGATATTCATAATAATGTTGCAGCAATAAGTTTTATTGAACAGATGGTTAAGAATTTTGAAGTGGACTTTATAATTGATACTGGTGACCTTGTAGATTACGGTACACCTGTAGAAGTAGGACTAATTAGAGGGATAGATGAATTAGGTATCCCTTATATTTTTATACCTGGCAATCATGATTCCCCACAGGTAATATCTGCTCTTCATAATATGGATAATGTTATAGTGCTTGATGAGCAAGTTACGATAAATGGCCTTCGCATAGTAGGTATAGATGATCCTTTATCTAAAACAACAGAGTTTCGATCACCAGATCCAGGAGAAATAGAAGAATATACTAATAGGTTGAAAGAAAAAATTTCTAATCAAAAGGAAGTCCCTCATATTATTGCAGTACATAATCACCGTATCGCTCAGGCTGTAGAAGGTATGGCTGCTCTTGTACTTCATGGGCATACTCATCGTAAAGAGATTTATAGAGGAGAAGATTTTTTGCGAATTAATGCAGGCACAACTGGAGCCTCAGGAATTAGAAGTCTTGAGACTACAGTTGGGACACCTCCTTATAGTATGGTTCTTTTAAGGTTAGAAGAAGAAGATGATGATAATTATAGGCTATTAGCAATAGATACAATAGAAATTCAAGATAGAGAAAGTGGATTTACTTTAAATAGACATCTTCTTAATATACCTTTAATTATGGAGAAGGATTAATATTTTTTATCTATTTGTAATTCGTTTTGATTTAATAATTCTGAAACAGTGACAAATTTATATCCTTTTTCATTTAACACAGGTAAAATAATATGTAAGGCTTTGATTGTATTTTCTCTTTTGCCTCCTCGATCATGAAATAGTACTATATTACCAGGTTCAACGCTCTTATAGACATTTGTAGCAATGGTGTTATAATCTATATTTTGCCAGTCCTTGCTATCTTGCCCCCAGGTCCAGATTACTACCGTATAGTTTAATTCTTTAGCTGCATTTACTATAATTTCATTATAAAAACCACTAGTTGGACGGAAAAGATTCATGTCTTTATTAATAAGATCATAGACAAGTTGATGGGTTTTTTTTAATTCTTCTAGCAATTCATCTTTACTCATATTATTTACTTCTTTATGTGTGTAGGTATGATTTGCAATTTCATGACCGTGTTCATCCATTTTATTAATTATATCAGGGTATCTCTCAACTTCTTCACCAACAACAAAGAAAGTTGCTTTGGCATTATAATCTGCTAGGAGATCAATGATTTGTGGAGTATAGACTGGACTAGGACCATCATCAAATGTTAAAGCGATTAGTTTTTCTTCAGTTTTTATTTCCCAGATGATGTCACCACTAAGCTCCCAACGGTCCCTATCCTTATATGTAGATAAACCTAATGGATTTCTTATTGCTATAAATATACCAACTGATAATGATATAATTATAATAATAAAAATATAAATATATATTTTTTTCAAAAAAAGGACTTGCATTTCATTTCCTCCTTAAATTTAAATTGAATAATTTAATATAAAATGATAAAATAATAGATGTGCTATGTTTTTTCTTTTTTCAATTGTTATTCACTAGAATAAATTGTATCTAATTTGCTTTCTAATATATCTTTATGTGCTTGCTTTTTAGAATATAATTAACTTACATAATTCATTAATTGTAGTTATTATTTTTTGCTATTTATAACAGGAGGATTATTTAATGTCTATAGAAAAAAATTATTATATAAAAAGAATAGTTTTAAGTATAATTTTAGTATTTATTATATTATTATTTTCCTATCATTTAGGCATTATAGATTATATAGGAATTGGTAGTTTTAATATGCTAAATAATTTTATTGAAAGCTTTGGGATCTTAGCTCCAATTATTTATATTATTATTTATGTTCTGGCAGCAGTTTTCTTTTTTCCTGCTTTTCCATTAATTATTCTGGCAGCAGTTTTGTTTGATCCGATTTTCGCGATTATTTATGCGTCTATAGGTTCAACGCTAGGTGCTATTGTAGCTTTTTTGGTTGGGCGTTATTTTATGCGGGGTATGGTTGAAAAGTGGATGGAAAAAAACGAGAGGATTAGAAAGATCGATATTGGTGTTAAAGAATATGGCTGGAGAATGCTAATTTTAACTAGAACACTTCCTGTCTTTCCATATAATATTCAGAATTATGCTTATGGTTTAACTAATATCAACTTGCTTACTTTTTCAATATTTTCTTGGCTTTTCAAATTACCAACTATTATAGCATATATACTTGCAGCTGCTTCTATCGTCAGAGGAGAAGGAGATATTACTTTGACTTTCATATATTTAGGTATTGCTGTAGTTTTATTTGTATTAGTTTCTTTGATTCCTAAATGGTTAAAAAGAAAAAAGGAGCTTAGTTAAAAAAGAGAATACTAGTCTGTGTATTCTCTTCATTTGAATTCTTTATTTATCTTTTAAGAAGTGGCTGAATAATTTCATACTCTTATTTTGCTACTGGTAATTGATAATTATTTTTTGTAAAGTAATTGTTTAAGAGAATAGAAGATATTATTACTAAAGGTATAGAGACACCCACTCTTATTATAGTAAATCTTAGGCCTAGGATGGAAGCTTCCATAATTGTCATTGGTATCATGAGAATAGAAGCAGAGGTGATATAGGTAAAGATTGAGCTATAATTTGCCCCTTTGTGATATAGGGAGTTGGCTACTGGAAATGCCACAAAGGTTCCACCTACTGTTGTAGCCGCTAGTAAAATTGAATAAATATATTTTTTGAATCCAGAACTTTTGCCAAAACTTCTTTGAATAGTTTCTTTACTTACCCATACATCAAACAAGCCGATTAATAAAAAAGCAGGTGGAAGAATCTTAATCATATCAATAGCAAAAATCCAGAAGTTTTCCCCTACTTTTTTACCAAAAGAAAAGTTGCTTAAATATGATACTAATATCAGTGATATAAAGACTGTAAATATAATATAATTTCTTTTATTGTTTTTATTTTTTTTCATCTAAAATACCTCCCCATAAAATATTCCTGTAACAATAGCTATAACCAGTGATATTAGAAATGCTGCAATATTTCTCCAGACAGTAGCTTTTATCCCCATATACTCTTTTTCAACAGGATATGTGGCTACACCTACCAACATCAAAGTTGTAATAAAGGCTGCTACTACCATGTAATTTACTCCTCTATTGATAAGGATTCCTGCCAATGGATAGGCAATAAAACCTGGCATCATCGTAATTGATCCAGCGATTAATGCAGTAATAAGGCCTAGAAATGGTACATTTCCACCTAAATATCTGATAATAATATCATCTGATATTAAGAGTAAGAAAGATAATATTATTAAGAGTTTTAGATAAGTCCCCAGAATTTTATTAAATTTTTTCCATCCGATTTTTAATCCCTTTATTGTTTTTTCTCTGTCAAATATGAATGATGCTATTAAGGCAAGTCCAGCAATTGAATATAATGATAACATGTTTTTTTCTCCTTTCCGAATACCCCTCGCGGGTATGTTTGCTTTATTTATATAATACTATATATTTTTAAGATAAATGTTAAGTAATTTACAAATAGCTAAATAGTTTTTTCATGATTAATATAATATTTTTGTAAAAAGTCTTCTTGTTTACTTATCACATATTATAGCCTCAAATAATATTATAGTAATATATAATGTAAAGGAGGTTATGAAATGCCTGAATTCTTAAAATTATTAAGAAGAATAGCAAAATGTAATCGTGCAGTAACAATAATAATTAGAAGTGGAGAAAATTGTTGTAGTCATACAGGATGTATTGCTGAAGTTGTAGAAAACTCCTATGTAGTATTAATAACTGCTGTTAACGATACTTGCCAGAGAACTTATATTCCTCTAGAATGTATTTGTGCAGTAATTGATCCTGCTAATAACAATGCTGAAGCACCTGCGTAAAGTAAATATATAATTATTATTAACATTAGAAATTCTAATAATATTTGAGTTTTAATTGCTTAAGTATCATTTTTAAAATGAGATAAGAGTATTATTAGATACAAAAAATATTACCTCAAGCGTGATTATTTGCTTGAGGTATTTTAATAAAAAAATCATTATATGATTTTATTTAACTAATTTTAAATATTTTTCTTTCATAAGGCTAGATGTATTACCACAAAAACTATTGATTTCTTTTACTTCAAAATCCGGACTATTGTATATTAAATCCGGGGATATAATATCTTGATTATTATTTCTTTTTTCTTTTTTATTATTATTAATCTTATTAAGATTTTTATTTTCTATTTCTTGAAAACAGACAATTTTATTATATGGTATATGAATGGCATTATAATTTATATCTAGCAATGTTATATAGTCGTCATTTGAATTTATTAAGACTCCTTTATACGTGTTGTTATTTTGACTAGCTGTAATTATAAGTTTTAAACATGCAAAGTTTTTTGCGTATTTTGCTAGAAGATCTTTATATGTATTTACTTTATTATTTTTATAATCTCTATTTATCTTTTCTTTTCTTACTTCTTCCTTCTTTAGTTTAATATTTATTTCTTTTTCAAGATTTTTAATTCTAGAGTTTATTTTTGCTAAATCACCTAGTTCCTGCAAAAAAGATATTATAATATAGATGAAAATAATAAGAATTTGTTTTTCAGGACTCATATCCTGATATAATAAATTATTTTGCTTTCGATCTTTATTATTAATTTTTATCTCCTCCTTCCAAAAGAACTACAAATATATTATATGCTGTTTTATAAAAAGTGTTAAAATATTTTTTCTTAATTATTACTATTAAATAAGAAACAATTTTCCATCTCGATACATATTATATTATACCATTAATGAAAGGAGTGAAATAATGTTTGAATTTGCTAGAAACGTAGAAAATGAGTCTTCGCAAGAGATTGAAACAATGGAAGAAAAAGACAGTGCTTGTTTAGGTAGAAGAAGACCTTCTAGAAGTCCTTTTTTGAAAGTTTTAAAAAAATTAACTAAAAAGAATGAAGCAGTTACTATAATTATAAGGGCAGGTGGCAATTGTTGCGATTTAGAAGGCTGTGTTTTGGCAGTAAGTGATGAAATTGTAACCTTGTTATTAAATGAGTGTGGACGGATATATATAAGAGTAGATTGTATATGTGCAGTTATAGATCCAGCTGATTAATTAAGAGCTATATTGTTATTATAAGTATTTATACTTTTCTAGGGAGAACTTAGAAATTATAATAGATACATTAGCTGCTAATTCAGAAAAATTCCATATAAGATTGATTTCTAATGGAATTTAGCTTTATATAATGAGAAACTTGAATTATCAGATCAATTTATAAGTATTTAGCTTTGTCTATTAGATTATTAGTATGCAATTGAAATTGATATGAAAGATAGGGGTTGATACAGTAATCTCTATCTTTTTTTATTAGTTAATCATGAGATATTAATACTCACATAGTATAAATACTAAGCATATAATACAGTAATTTATACGATAATTATAATAAATTATAAAAAAGGATGTGTATTGAAAATGGGCTGTGATAAAGAATTAGTAACTTATATAGGTATTGAATTAGAGAATAAGGCTTCAGTCTCTTTAGAAATTGATGTAGCTTTTGAAATATTTTTTTTAGCATTAATCTTAGATTTGATAACATGTGGCTGGGATAGTGATGATAATAGTAAGATTAGTGATGAGGAATTAAGAAAAGAATTGAAAAGAAAGAGAGACATGATAGATGCTTTGTTAGATAATCTAGACTAATTATTTATTGTAAACTATAAGTAAGTAAATTAAAATTAATTTAATTCTTATGTAGAACAAGCTTCATTAATAAAAATATTAAATTAAACTTAGATAAAATTATATATATAAAAAAATGTAAATTAAGTAAATCCCTTTAAGAATTATATATTTTTTATGACTATATTATACTAGGGGGAATTAAATTGAAGGAAACAATGATACTATATCAGGACCTGGACTAGCCTTAACTCCACCAATGGGGTATCAAAGATGCAAAAGCAATGGATTGAGTATCGATACAATCCAAAATAGGTTTTTAAGTAAAGAAGACTATGAAAGAAAAAGAAGAGAGTATGATGATATTATTAAAATTGTAAAACCATATATGGAACAATTATCGTTAAGTCTCTTAGAAATTCTAAAAAACAATTACAGAAATACATAATGGTAAAATTTGCTTTGAAACTGAGCTAGGTAAAGGGACGACTTTTTTTGTTTTTAACAGCTTTAAAGAGTAAAAATTTTTCGAGTTAATTCGCCCCATAAATACAATA
>JBBJJH010000041.1 GCA_037623315.1 Halanaerobiaceae bacterium ANBcell28 | reverse complement strand
TGAAGTAAGGGAAGCTCCATCTAAATCGTTTCTTGATTTAGGTGGAGAGGTTCACGGTTAGAGGAGAATATGAAACAGATATGGAAGCCCATTTGATAAATAACTATGATGAGGAATCTGCTCCCTGGGGTAATACTGTTCGAGATGCCTGGCAATGGGTTGATGAACGTCCTTATGTAGCAGGAACCTTTGTCTGGACAGGTTTTGATTATAGGGGAGAACCGACTCCTTTTGAGTGGCCAAGTGTATCTACATTCTTTGGCACATATGATAGCTGTGGATTTGCAAAAGATGCCTGTTATCTTTATAAAGCCTTCTGGAGAGAAGAGCCTATGGTACACTTACTTCCTCACTGGAATTTGGAAGTTGAAGAAGCTAGCTTAGTAAAGGTAATGGCATTTACAAATTGTGATGAAGTGGAATTGATTCTTAATGGTGAAAGTATAGAACGAAAGAAAAGCAAGAAATACGAACAAGTAAACTTTAAAGTTCCTTATCAAACAGGAACATTAAAGGCAGTAGCTTATAATAATGGTGAAAAAGCAGCTGAAGATGAAGTAGTGACTGCAGGTAAAGCAGTAGAATTAAGGGCAGAACTAAGCAAAGAGACTATCAATAATGATGGCCATGATGCTTTTGCTATAAATGTCTTTGCTATAGATAGTAATGGAGTGAGAGTGCCTGATGCAGATAATTTAGTAAGCTTTGAAGTAGAGGGAGGGGCCAAAATTATAGGCGTAGGCAATGGGGATCCTAACTCTCATGAGCCAGATTTAGCTTCATATCGCAAACTTTATAATGGATATGCTCAGGCTATTTTGCGTAATACAGGCAATGAGGAGATTAGAGTAAAGCTTAAAGCTGATACTTTAAGGTCTGCTGAAGTAGAAATAAATGTGCGTGAAAGAGAGCATATTCCATATATTCAGGCAGTTGATGAGGAAGTTATACAGGCTTGGAAAATGCATTATCGCCTTTTTGATGAAATGCCTAACCCTAATCCTCGTGTTGAAAATAATGATATGAATACCTTTGAACCACTTGCTATAACAGGGAAGACTCAGCCACAGTTTAGTGGACAATATCTAAAATATGGTCTTTATCGTGTTCTTTTAAATACTGGCAGAAAAGGTTCAAAGCGTAATTTATATTTCCCTAGTATCAAGGGTAAGAGCTGGGTGTACCTTGATGGAGAGAAGATAGCTGAGAAAATGTCAGATGGACAATTATCTATTGATTTAGCTAAAGACTTAGAGGGAGAACATGTATTAACAGTAGTAGTACAGAATGTAGACAAGAACTTTCCCGAAGCTGGAATATGTGCTCCTGTTACTTTGAAGAATTATTAACTATGAACTTAATATTTAATTATAGAGTTTAATAAGAGAAATGAATAAGGAGTGATAAGATGAAGATGGAAGCTTATTTATTTACACATTTTGCTCATGGTAATACTCCCGATTCTGAGCAGATATATTTTTCAATAAGTAAAGATGGTATGGAATGGAAAGCATTAAATAATTCTGAACCGATTTTTAGAAGTGAGATTGGTGAGAAAGGTTTAAGGGATCCTTTCATAATTCGCTCAGCTGAAGGCGATAAATTTTATATGATTGCTACTGACCTGAGTATCCACTATAATGGTGACTGGGAAAGAGCTCAGACGGCTGGCAGTAAGTCCATAATGGTCTGGGAGTCTCCAGATCTAGTGAACTGGTCTGAACAAAGAATGGTAAAAGTAGCTAAGGATGATGCAGGATGTACCTGGGCACCTGAGGTTGTTTATGATAAAGATGCTGGAGATTATATGGTCTTTTGGGCATCAAAAGTAGGCAGTGATGATTTTGCAAAACAAAGGATTTATTGCTCTAAAACTAATGATTTTATCAATTTTTCTGAACCTGTGGTTTATATAGAAAAGGATAGCCATATTATAGATACAACTTTTATTGAAAATGAAGGGAAGTATTATCGCTTTTCTAAAGATGAAAGCTATAAATCTATTATTATGGAACTTGGAGATACTTTAATGGGTGACTTTAACCCTGTTGAAAGTTTTACTTTACTAAATGTACAGGGCTATGAAGGCCCAATTTGCTTTAAGTTAAATGGGGAAGATAAGTGGTGTCTTTTATTAGACAATTATGCTAAAGCTGAAGGCTATAAAGCCTTTCTGACTAGTGATTTAAAGTCAGGTCACTTTAAGCCTATTGAAGGAGAATTTAAAACACCTTATCTCTTTAGACATGGTGGAGTTATCCCTATAACACTAGATGAGTACAATAGATTACTTAAAAAATATGGAAAATAGAAAATGATAGTTAGTCAGCTTTTGCTTATTGAAGGAAATATAAGATATAGTTTAAAGTAAATAAGTTTAATGTAAAATAGGAGAAAAACGAAGTAATAGAGGTGGGAAACTGTGGAAAAAGCAAATATAATATTCTTGATGACAGATCAACAAAGATGGGATTGTCTAGGAGTTGAAAACCCTAAAGTTAAAACACCTAATTTAGATAGACTAGCTAAGCAAGGTGTTAGATATAGGCAGGCTGTATGTCAAAGCCCTATGTGTGTTTCCAGTCGTAATTCTATGATGTTTGGCTATTATCCGTCACAATTAGGTGTGAGGAGTAACGGTGGTGGTCTTTTTTATGAGGATAAACTGCCTTCTTTACCAATGCCAGAGCTATTACGTAGGGCAGGATATCAGACTGCTGGTTTTGGAAAAACACATTGGAATCATGGTGTGATTGATAAAAAGCCTTCTACTAGGGGCTTTGAACATAGAGCTGGTTGGGGAGTTTCCAAAGGAAAGTTGTATGAAGAGGGTGGTCTGGATATGACTGCTGTTGCTCCTAAAGGTGAAAAAGCCTATATGGATGAGGTAGCTAATTATGGGAGAGGTGAGGAACAGCCAGCTGGCTATATAGGTAAAACCAGTGAAGTATCTCCAGAACATCATCCAGATGGCTTTCATGCCAATCAGTGTCTGGAATTTTTGGATAATGATCTTGATGATGAAAGACCTCTCTTTTTATATCTATCTTTCTTTAAACCCCATGCAGGCTTTAATGTTATTAAAAAGTTTGAAGATATCTATGATATTAACGATATACCTGATATTCCTCAACCACCATGGCAGGAAGAAGAAGGAACACATATAGCAGCAGCTAGAGAAAATCAGGAAAACTGGGGAAGAAGATATATGGGTTGGAGAAAGGTCTGGGAAGAAATGAGCCCAGAAGAAAGAAAGCGGACTACCTTAAGATATTGGGCAAATTGCAGCTGGCTTGATGATTATATAGGGCAAGTACTGGATAAGCTTGAGAAAGCAGGACGCCTGGAAAATAGCCTGATAGTGTACACATCAGACCATGGTGAAATGTTAGGAGAAAGGAATTTTCTTTTCAGTAAATATTGTTTATATGATAGTAGTGCTAGAGTTCCTCTGATTTTATCTGGTTCTGCAATTCCTGAAGATAAAAGGGGGACTGTTGATGAAAGGCCGGCTGAATTAGTAGATATTTTACCTACGATTATAAAAGAGGCTGGATTACAGGAAAATCCTATGTTACCTGGTTTGGACCTTCTTTCAGATCAGGAAAAAGCTGGCGGCTTTTGTGAGTTTTATGGTGGTAGTCCAGAGGGATTTGGTACTCCTTCATATATGTGGAGGAAAAAAGACTGGAAGTTAATACTCTTTATACCAGGAAGTATTAAAACAGCCATTACTCGTCTAGACGAAGTTGAAGGTGAATTGTATAATCTTAAAGAAGATCAGCATGAATGGCGTAATTTATATAAGGAAGATAAATATATCAAAATTCGTGAAGAAATGAAAACAGAGCTTCTAATGCATTTGGCTTCTTCTTGGTCTCATGGACCATTCTTTTATGAACAGGATGGTCTTAAATCATTAGGAGTTGATATGTCTCCTGAAGATTTAAAAAATTTATGGGAAATATAATAATAAATACTCTAAAAGAAGCTAAGCGATAATAATAATAGTTATTATTTATCCACAATTCTTCCACAAATTGTGGATTATTATTTTCACATTTTTTCTTCTCCTTAATATATTGAAGAAAAAGACTATTAAAATATAATTTAAGGAGGAGATCTTTTGAAAAGAAGATTAACAAATGTAATATTGTTTATGATTGTTTTTATGATGCTTAGCTTTTTAATTGCTACTTTCACAATGGTTATGGCTGCAAGTAGTTCTACTATACCTTATGGTGGTGTTTCTCATAACTTATTTGAATTAAGTGAAATAAATAATTATGTAGCAGATAATTATCCAGAAATGGGAAATATAAGTTCAGGCCAAAGTATATTTGTAGGAGCTAGACGCTGGCAAAATGAAAATTTTGCAGTGGGTGTTGAGATTGAAAGGATTTCTACAAGTTGGAGAAATAGTAATAGATCTGCTGCAGAAGCAATGACAACAGGTTATTTAGCTACTGCATATTATAGAATTAATGATTTTTTATGTTTTAAAGGAGCAGCAGGTGCATATTCTTCAAGATTGAGTCTTTTTGGAGATATTGATAGATCATATGCAGGACTGGATTTTGGATATAAAGTAGGTGTGTATTTACCTGTTTCTACTGAAAACTTAGATGACTTTCTTCCATTCAATGTTGATAATCGCATAAGTGGTGATGCTTATATTGGTTATAGGAGTTCAAGAGTGGGAATAGATAATGATTTAATAGGAGCGATTGATTATAGTGGTTTAGAAATGAGTGCTTCTTTAAATATAAGTTTTTAGAATCTTTTTAGATAATTATTGCGTTATAAATTTAACTCTAAAAGTATAGAAAAAATATTGCCCAATACTAGGGTAATATTTTTTTGCATAAAGACATAATGTATCAGTGATCTAGAAAGAAAGAGGTATTATCAATTATACTTGATATAATACTTATTATGTAAATAATAATAGCAGATTATCAGTACAAAGCACCTGCTAATTTTGTCGATATTGTCTGAAAACTTAAATATTTGACAGGTCTTGTTTATTAAGTTATACTGTTACTGAATATAAAATCTATATTAAATACATAAATGGGGGGAATTTTGATAATGGGTAAAGTTATGAAGACTATGGATGGAAATACAGCTGCTGCTCACGTAGCATATGCTTTTACAGATGTAGCTGGTATTTATCCAATTACTCCTTCTTCACCAATGGCACAATATGTTGATGAATGGAGTGCACATGGTCGTAAAAACATTTTTGGACAGAGAGTTAAATTAACTGAAATGCAGTCAGAGGGAGGAGCGTCAGGTGCGGTTCACGGTTCTTTAGCAACAGGAGCCTTAACTACAACCTTTACAGCTTCCCAGGGTTTATTACTGATGATTCCCAATATGTACAAAATTGCGGGAGAGTTACTACCAGGAGTATTCCACGTTAGTGCCCGCTCAGTAGCAACACAAGCTCTTTCAATCTTTGGAGATCACTCAGATGTTATGGCAGCACGCCAAACTGGTTTTGCTATGATAGCAGCCGGTAGTGTTCAGGAAGTTATGGACCTAGCTGGTGTAGCTCACTTAGCATCAATTAAATCTAGTATTCCATTTTTGCATTTCTTTGATGGTTTCCGTACATCACATGAAATTCAAAAAATTGAAGTACTTGACTATGATGACTTAGCTGAGTTAGTTGACGAAGATGCAGTTAATAAATTTAGACATAATGGATTGAATCCAGAGCATCCTGTTACTAGAGGAACTGCTGAAAATCCAGATATTTTCTTCCAAGCTCGTGAAGCTTGTAACAAGTTCTATGATGTAGTACCAGATATTGTAGAAGAATATATGGGAGAAATTAGCAAGTTAACTGGTAGAGAGTATCATCCATTTAACTACGTAGGAGCAGAAGATGCAGAACATATACTTATTGCAATGGGATCAGTTACAGATACTATTGAAGAAACAGTAAATTACTTAGTAGATAAAGGTGAAAAAGTTGGTTTAATCAAAGTACGCCTATATCGTCCATTCTCAGAAAAATACTTCTTAGATGTTTTACCTAAGACAGTTAAGAGAATAGCTGTACTTGATAGAACAAAAGAACCAGGTGCAGTAGGAGAGCCACTTTATACAGATGTAAGAAGTCTTTTCTATGATAAAGAGGATGCACCATTAATTGTTGGTGGAAGGTATGGATTGAGTTCTAAAGATACTAATCCAAGTCATATTAAGGCAGTATTTGATAACTTAAAAGAAGATAAGCCAATGAATTCCTTTACTGTAGGTATTGTTGATGATGTAACTAATACTTCTTTAGAAGTAAAAGAAGAAATCGACACTACTCCAGAAGGAACAGTTCGCTGTAAGTTCTGGGGCTTTGGTTCTGACGGTACTGTTGGAGCTAACAAAAGTGCTATTAAAATCATTGGAGATAATACAGAAAAATATGCTCAAGGTTATTTCTCTTATGACTCCAAAAAATCTGGTGGTGTAACAGTTTCTCACTTGCGTTTTGGAGATGCACCAATCAAATCAACTTACTACATTAAAGAGTCTGACTATGTAGCTTGTCATAAAGAATCATATGTTGAGCAGTTTGACCTCTTAGAAGGATTAAAAGATGGTGGAACTTTTGTACTTAACTGTACATGGACAAAAGATGAATTAGATGCAAAATTACCTGCAAATATTAAAAAATATATAGCTGATCATAATATAGACTTCTATATTATTAATGCTGTTGATATTGCTCAGGAAGTAGGTTTAGGTGGAAGAATTAATATGGTTATGCAAACTGTATTCTTCAAGCTAGCTAATATCCTTCCTGTAGATGAAGCTATTAAATATTTAAAAGATGCTATTAAGAAAAACTATGGTAGCAAGGGAGAAAAAATTGTAGAAATGAACTGGGATGCAGTGGACAGAGCTTTAGATGCACTTGAAAATGTAGAAGTTCCTGCTAACTGGTCTGGAAGTACTAATGAAGCAGCAGCTACTAAAGAAGATGATAGACCTGACTTCATCAAAAATGTACTTGATCCTATTGCTAGACAAAAAGGTGACGATTTACCAGTAAGTACTTTTCTTGGTCGTGAAGATGGTCACTTCCCACAGGGAACTGCAGCTTATGAGAAACGTAATATAGCTACAAATATTCCTGAATGGCAAATAGATAATTGTATTCAATGTACTCAATGTTCATTAACTTGTCCACATGCTGCAATTAGACCTTTCCTTCTTAATGAAGAGGAAGTTGCTAATGCACCTGAAGGATTTGAAAGCAAAAAAGCAATTGGTAAGCAATTAGAGGGACTAGAATTTAGGATACAGGTAAGTCCACTAGATTGTACTGGTTGTGGAGTATGTGCTCAAGTTTGTCCTGCTAAGAAAAAAGCTCTAGTTATGGAGCCAAATGCGACTCAAGTTGCAAATGAAACAGATAATTGGGAGCATGCAGTTAATGAAGTAAGTATTAAAGATACTTTAATGACTAAATATACAATTAAGGGTAGTCAGTTCCAGAAACCGTTATTTGAGTTCTCAGGAGCTTGTGCCGGTTGTGGAGAGACTCCTTATGCTAAATTAGTTACTCAGCTATTTGGAGATAGAATGCTTATAGCTAATGCTACAGGTTGTTCTTCAATCTGGGGTGGATCTGCTCCAAGTACTCCATTCTGTACTAATGAAGATGGTCATGGTCCTGCATGGGCTAACTCCCTCTTTGAAGATAATGCAGAGTATGGTTATGGTATGTTCTTAGGTATAGAACAAAATAGAGACCGTTTAGCTGATAGAGCTGAAGCAGCTATAGAAGCTAATCTTGGAGAAGATTTAAATGAGGCTCTACAAACCTGGTTGGATAACAAAGACTTGGGTGATGAGTCTAAAGCGGCTACTATTCAATTACTACCTGTTCTAGCTAAGTATGCAGATCAAAGTAAAGAAGTAGCAGAAATTCTTGATATGAAAGAATTCTTAGTTAAGAAGTCTCAATGGATTGTTGGTGGAGACGGTTGGGCTTATGATATTGGTTATGGTGGTGTTGACCATGTATTAGCATCAGGTGATGATGTGAACCTATTAGTATTTGATACTGAGGTTTACTCTAATACAGGTGGACAGTCATCTAAAGCTACACCGACTGCTGCAGTTGCTAAGTTTGCGGCTTCTGGTAAAAAAGTTAAGAAGAAAGATCTTGGTATGATGGCTATGTCTTACGGCTATGTATATGTAGCTCAAGTAGCTCTAGGATCAAATATGAACCAGACTATTAAAGCTATTAAAGAAGCTGAAGCATATCCGGGACCATCCTTAGTTATTGCATATACTCCATGTATTGCTCATGGTCTTAAAGATGGTATGGGTTGCAGTATCGAACAAGAGAAAAGAGCTGTTAAGGCTGGATACTGGCATCTATACAGGTATAATCCAGAGTTGGCTGAAGAAGGCAAAAATCCATTTGTTATGGATTCAAAAGCCCCTGACTTTGATTTATTCCAGGATTTCCTTGAAAGTGAAACTCGTTATACTTCATTACAAAGGACATTCCCAGAGATTGCTGAGAAACTCTTCGTTAAAGCTGAAGAAGATGCTAAAGAAAGATATGACGCTTATAAGCGCTTAGAAGCAGCTTATGAGGCATAAATTATAAAATCTAAAGAGGATGATTCTGTGTTTTTCGCAGAATCGTCCTTTTTTTTGATAAAAAGAAGATTTAAAAGACATATCTAGGATATTGCTTTTGATTTGAGAAAGTAAAATTCCTTTCTTAAACTCTTTTTATAATTCCTCTTTTAAAAAAGTATTATTAACACTTGACATTTCTTAAAAAAAGTAGTAAAATATCATTTGTGCTGATCATTTGCAGGGAGAAACAGCAAATATATAAAAATCTAATTTTGCTAGTGATTTCCAATAAATTCTTTCGAAAAAGATTTGCATTTTATCTTAAACTGTGTTAAGATATTACTTGTCGGTGAGACAATGTGTGCCCGTAGCTCAACTGGATAGAGCGTCTGACTACGGATCAGAAGGCTAAGGGTTCGACTCCTTTCGGGCACGCCATTTACATAACAAGGATTATAGAGGTTTTAATATTTATAAGAAATAAAGATTTACTGCAATGTTACTGCAATACAAATGAATAGAATATAAGTAGCCCTGGATAGGTATAAACCTTCCAGGGTTTTTTACTTATGATTTATAAAGTTATATCTCCTCTTTAACTTCTTTAATTGCCCTATCTTGATTAATTCTAAATCTTAAGCCAGTCATTTCTATCTGCAAATTTTTTGAGTAATTGTTTTCTTTTTTTGCTTTTGGGATTATAATTCCTTATCCACCCTAGTACCTCTTCCGTTGGTCTTCCTGTGTGCTTAACATCGTCATTATCAGACCAAGTAATACTTTTAGCGATGTCTTCAATTTCTTCTATTGTCATTATATTAGTTAATATTTTTTCTCTGTAATAACCAACCATCTGTTCGTGCCGCCCTTTGCATTTTGATTTATCGGAAGGGTCACTTAAGGGAGGTTTACAATATTTTGGACTACTAGAATTTGGGTGAATAGGCTTACCGCAATGTAAGCATTCATTTAGTGATATATTTTTAAATACCAGTTTATATAATTGATAATATGCTATAGGCAAAACTGAAACTGCTTTTAATGTAGGGAAGAAATTATTGTTGTTATCTATTAATATACTTGGTGAAATTTTATTAACTTCTCTATTTATTAGTGAAGTGATCGCATATTTTATTATAGTTTTATTATCTTCAGAATATATTGAATTGAAGTCTTGATATATATATTTATTTAATAGGATTTCTTTATAATATATTTCTTTTTTATCTTCAATTCTAGTAATATGCTCACTTAAAGCATTATCAGATAATGCACTATATAAAGCAATGCAAATTCTCAAATTACTTAAATTATGTATCAACGTATAATAATGATCTTTTGATCCTGAAAAAGTATCGCCAAAAAGATTATATGTATTATTGGCTAGACTGTCATTAATTAAACCATAGTTATTATAGAAACATATCAAAGAGGTATAATCATATTCATTAATATTTGCTAATTTAATATATAAATCATCTACCTCTAACGGATTATATTTTTTAACTTTTTCAGGGTTATAATAACCGTTTTGAAGCATTCTTTCAGAAGATATATAAATATTCATATATTCATTCATAACTATTTTATTATGTTGTTCTGTAAAGACATCGATATTATTGATAAAATATAAAAACTTATTTAAACGCTTATTATCAGTAACTAATTTCTTTAATATTTCTTGCTTTTCTTTAGAATCTTTGTGTTCTTGTAAAATGGTTTTATGTAAAGACTCAAATTCGCATAAACACCTGTACTCTTCTAAAAACCAATCGAACTCATCTTTGTTAAAGGAAAGGAATTCATTAGTCTTTTTTCTTATAACACCAACCTTATATGGTTGGTGTACATTTATTTTAGCATGTATGTTTTCAAACAATTCTAAACCACCCCTTTTTTTAAATATATGTGAACATATGTTGCTTTCTATGTGTCTATGACCTTTACTCTGCTTATAAATTATATTATCATAATTATATAAGTTATTCAAGAACATGAAATTGAAAAAATGGAGGTGCCACGAATGAAAAGATTAGCTCTGGAAAGAAAAAAAAGAAATATGAGTCAAACAGATCTAGCTTTTAAATTGAGAATTCACCCTTCACAAATAAGCAAAATTGAAAGCGGTGTAGCAAGACCTTATAAACCTAGTAGAAAAAAGCTAGAAGAATTCTTTAACAAAAGTATTGATGATTTGTTGGAGGAGGTGAATTAGATGGCTACAGCAAAAAAATATAAAGATTATAAGAGTCCTGATGATTTACCGGCAATGCTAAGAGTGAGTGACTGTGCAGGATATACAGGCACCAATATACAAACGTGGTATGAAATATTTAAGCGAGATGATTTTAAAACTATTAAGTTGGGAAACCGCTTGCTAGTGACAAAGAAAGAGTTTTTAAGGTTTTTGGAAAGTTTAGCAGCATAAGCAGAAGATAAGGCAAGGTGATTAAATGCCTGGATATTTTAAAACTTATAGAAAAATATTTAGTAGTGATATATGGCATAAACCAGTTGAATTTAGATTGTTCTTTTATTTAATAGGACAGGCTAGGTTTGAAAAAGAACCAACAAAAAAATATGGAGTAGAAATAAAGAGAGGACAGTATTTAAGATCATACAGGAACTTACAAAAGGATCTGGAGTATTTGGAGAATAACGCCATTAAACAGTATTCTCTTTCTACTATTAAAAGAACTATAGAAAAATTAGAGAAAGATGGCCGGATTAAAACAGAGCAAACGAGGCTTGGAACACTCTTTACAGTGATAAATTACTTGAAATATCAACGAAAAGAAAGTCTTAATAATGAATGCTTGGAACAGGAACAGAACACAGATGGAACGGGGACAGAACATCTGCGGAACAATACTAATAATGGTAATAAGGTTAAGAAGGAGAAGAATAATATTGTTCCATCTCTTGAAACTGATAAAATCTATGATTCTCTTTCTGAATACTGGACAGATATATTTAAGACTTATATAGAAATCTATCGAAGTAAAAATACTACCGGAAAGATAACTGATAATAGACATTATAAGCTTTTGAAAGAATTGAATGAAATATACCAGGAAATGAAATTTAAATATGATAGCAATACATATCAGCTGACTGAGGATATATTCGAATATGGGATTAACCAGGTTGTAGAAAAAAATATCGATAATCTTAATTATGCAAAGAAGTGTTGGATAGGTCAAATCGAAAGAAAGGAGCAGGATAATGATAATGACGAAGTTTCAAAAATTGCTAGAAAAAAAGAAGCGAGAGATAATAGCTCAGGGGAGAAAAGAAAAATCCCAGACTACGACCAAAACGTTGTCTGGGGATGAACTTAAAAAGATGCTTTATCAGGAAATGATTATAAAAGCTAATATCCCTCATAGATATTCTAACAAAAATTTTGCAAATTATAAAGTCTGTGCAGAAAACAAACAATCACATGCTAAGGTGTTAGAATATCTCAAAAAATATGATGATGTTGATCAGAATGGAAGTTGGTTAGTGATGATGGGTGATTATGGTACTGGAAAAACTCATTTGTCAATTGCCTTATTAAAAAATATTTGTTCTCTATATGCAATAAAAACAGCTGATGAATATAGCGACTTTCCCTTATCTATTATTAGAGGCAAAGCAAATATGCAGCCAGTATTATTTGTTAAAGGACCAGAACTCCTGGAAGAAATAAAATCTGCTTATGAATATGATGATGTGCTTGAAAGTGATGTTCTAATTAAGTACAAATATAAAAGGTTTTTGGTAGTTGATGATTTAGGAACCGAGAAACCATCTAAATGGATGAGAGAAAAATTATATTCCATTCTTGATTTTCGGTACAGCAATTTAAGGCCAACTGTTATAACTACAAATTGTGACTTTGATACTTTAGTGAAAAATGTAGGGCAAAGGGTGGTAGATAGGATTCAGGAAGCTGCTACTAATTATATGACTGGTTGGCAAGGTGACAGTTATCGAATTAATGGAAAAAAAGATTCTTAGTTGACTGTATTGCAGTAATATTGCAGTAAATTTTAAAAATAAAATGGATTAGATAATGCGATATACCGTTACATCAGCAAGGATAGCATTAAATTAAATAATTGTCATATGGCTTCTTGGAATAAGACAGCAATAGAGGGGGTGGTTATGCTATTTTAAATTTAATTAAAAAATCAGTAGGTTTATTATTGGAAGTGTGGCAAGGTGTTTTAAAAATGTATGATTGGTATAAAAATTACAGAATAGAGTTAAGAGTTTTAAAAATAAATAATTATACTTATGATTACACAGAAAAAATGTTGAAGAAGCAAATAAGAATATTAAAAAATAATGGTTTAGATTCATATTGTCCTGTTTATTATAACAACTTAGAAAAGATAAGAGGCTTTAAAGCAGATAATGAAAAATTAATTAGTGAAATCAAAGACAAATGGAAGAACAAATAGATACAAAAGAAAAAAGGTGGGATTAAAATGGGTATGAAAGTTGGTGAATTATACGCCGAACTCGGCCTCAATGATGCAAAATTTAATAGTGGACTAAATAAAGCAAGAGGTTTATTAAGTGGCGGTATAGCTACGGCCGCCGCCGCCGGTGCTGTAGCAGCTGGGGCAGCACTTACAGGTATAGCAGTAAAAGGGCTTAAGGAATTTGCCTCTTTTGAAAAAGGCATGAATGAAGTTTTTACATTGATTCCAGAAGCATCTGCAGAAGCAAAAGACCAAATGACAGAAGATATTAAAGATTTTGCTAAAGAAATGGGCGTTGTTACAGATGAGGCAGTACCTGCTTTATATCAAGCTATTTCAGCAGGAGTGCCAGAAGATAATGTATTTGATTTTTTAGAGATTGCTCAAAAAGCTGCAGTTGGTGGAGTAACAGATTTAACTACTGCTGTTGATGGTATATCTTCTGTGGTAAATGCTTATGGTGATGATGTAATCGATGCAGGAGAAGCCTCTGATTTAATGTTTACTGCAGTAAGAAGAGGTAAAACTACTTTTGAAGAATTGAGCTCCTCTCTTTATAATGTAATACCTACTGCTAGTTCATTAGGTGTTGAGTTTGGAGATGTTACTGCAGCTATAGCTACTATGACTGCCCAAGGTACTCCTACAGCTCAGGCTACCACTCAAATTAGACAGGCAATGAACGAATTATCTAAAGAAGGTTCACAGGCTAGTAATATGTTTAAAGAACTATCTGGTCAGTCTTTTGCTGAGTTTATAGCTACAGGCGGTGATATGCAAGGAGCATTAGAAATCTTATCTGAAAAGGTAGGTCCGTCTGTTACTCAGGCAATTAGAGAACTAGGTGATGAAACATCAGATTTAAGCAAAATATTTAAAGAAACTGCCGGATCTTCTCTAGAAGATTTTCTACAGCAGGGAGGAGATTTAACAGGAGCGTTAGAGTTAATTAAAGACGAAGCTGGCATAACAGGGGAATCCATTACTGATATGTTTGGTTCGGTAGAGGCTGGTAATGCTGTACTTGCTTTAACTGGAGCTGGTGCTGAATCCTTCAAAGAAAATATTGAAGAAATGAGAGGAAGTGCAGGAGCTACTGAACAGGCCTATGAGCAGATGGAAGAAGGACTAAGCAGGTCTTTCGATAGACTTAGAGCTGCAGCCAATGTATTATTTATTGAAATAGGTGAAAAATTAGCACCGGCTATAGGAAGATTAGCAGATTGGATACAAGAACATAGCGATACTATAGCTGATGTAATTAAAACAACATTTGATGTTATTATAGGAGTTTTTAGTTTTTTTACAGACAAGGTAATACCCCCAGTAGTTCAGGCGTATGAGTGGGTTAAAGATGTTATAAGTCAAAACAGTGATGAAATAAATGGCGTTTGGCAAGAACTATTTGAACAATTTAAAACTATATTTGAACAAATGGTTGAATTAGTACAGGCTTATATAAGTGCTTTTATTAAAGCTTGGGAAATATTTGGAGATGACATTATTAACATAGTGAAAATTTTATGGGAGACAGTAATAGGGATACTACAAGGTTTTTATAAGGCTATCGAAGGATATCTCGATATGCTTATAGGATTCTTAACTGGCGATTGGGAGAGAATGAGCGAAGGTTTTATTAAGATATGGGAAGGTATGTGGCAAGCGATAACCAGTATTTTAGAAGGAGCTTGGAATATAATAAAGATTCCATTAGAAAATTTAGCACGTATGATAGCTAATCTATTTAGTAATTTAGCCAGAATGGCAATCGACTGGGGTAGAAATATTATAGACGGCTTAGTTCAAGGCATTAGAAATAGAGTGTCAGCTGCTGTAGATGCTGTTAAAAATGCTGTTAGTAGTGTTGCTGATGCTGCTAAAAATATACTCGGTATTAATTCTCCATCTAAAGTTTTTGAAGGATTTGGTAAAAATATAAATGAAGGCTTAGTAAAAGGGATCGAAGCTACTGAAAGAAATGTTCAAATGCAAGTAAATGCTATGGTTGAAAGTTTGATTCCTAAACAAACAGCTATAGCTGGAGGATCTGGCCCTCTTACTATTCAAATGACCAATCAATACCATGTTCCTAATAAAGAAGTTGCAGAACACGCCAATAATGACTTGGTAAGTAAATTACAACAAAGGGGGATAGGTGGAAGTTTGAGATAAAGTCTAATAAATAATTATTTTATGATGAAAGGGATGATTTGATAAATGTTTACACAAGAAGAAATAGAGAAAATGAAAGATAAAGTTTTTAGGTTGTTTGATAGTGGTTATGAAAAAGAATATAAAGACATTGTAAAAGGGTACTGGAAATTATACGGTAGCCAGGCCGAGGATTTTAGCCCTCAAAAATTACATGAATCTAAAGAAATTGCTATTGTTGAGATTCTCAGGATTAAAAAAGATAAAAAAGAAAAAGCACTGCAGATCATTGAAGATTTTAAGAGCAGTCATAGGCATAAATTGGCCCAAAAACCTGAGCCAACTAATACAAATGAAAAATTACTTCAGGAATTAGAGCTAAGTAATTCTCTGGCAATTGTTAAAGAAGAGATAGTGGCCACAGATAATGGGGAATTGATTGAACTATTAAAACAATATGAAGAAGATCCTTTACTTGCTGAGCCAGTTGATAAGTTAATTAAGCTTGAATTAAAGAAAAGAGGTTTAAAATCTCAATTATTAGAAATCGAAGCTATGAGAAAAGGGGATTATGGGGAAATAGAGTTATTTAAGAACACAATTAAATTTTGGTTAAATGATAAAAATAAAAATGATTTTTTCTTTAACATTCAGGAAGACTTTGAAAAAGTAGAAAACCGTATTATTGAAAATGATCTAAATAGCTTTCCTTTTAAGAATCACAATACAGTTCGGTTTGATATTTTCAAATAAGTTATGAATTAAATATAAGTTTTATTAGGGAGGTGATTTATGTGGACGAACAAAAATGTGTACCTGGAGCTTTAGTCAGGACAATACCAGGAGATTCACATCAAATAGGAGTGGTTAAAGCGGTTAATGGAGATGTAGCTACAGTAATGCTCTCAAAGGCTGGCCATGATCAAGTAAGAGATATTTCAATAAGGCACCTTCATTATCCAAATGTAACTGAAGACTGGGTAGCTGAATTCGTTGCTTTGAATTCATAATTTTAGTAATAGGGCTGGTGAAAAAGCTAGCCCTATTACCAGATTTAATTTATTATGAAATAAAAAATTATAAGTATATTGCAGTATATTTGCAGTAAAAAAATACTTTTAATAAACACTATATAAGATAAAAGTAGATATATCAGTATTAAATAAGCCTTGTTTACATGTAAGTCATATGATTAAGTATCATAAGACAAGCTTTTAAAGCTTGTGACAATAAATGTCGTTGCAGCAATAGCCAGTAGTTTTATTTAATTTCCTCAGGAGGTGCCTGTCCTTGATAATAGATAAAAGAAAAATGAATTCACAAATTGAAGATGTTTTAGAAGATTATTTAACAGGTGAAATTAAAAGAATCGTTAATAGGTTTGAAATTAAAATAGAAAGATTAAAAAAAAGTAAACTACCGGATGTTTATTATTGTACTCTATATGGAATAGACCTAGAAAACGAAAAAACTGGCCGGACTAATAGTAGAGCAGATCCTGTAGGTAACCTGGCTATTAAATTAGCAGATTTAGCTTTTGAAAGAGAGGACACTTATCTCTATTATAAAGATTTATTAAACATGTTAGACAACTTATTTAATAATCAATTAAATAAGTTGGACATGCAAATTTTATTAGTAGATTTAGGAATAACAAACGGAGGACTAACGACTATAGCTAAAGATAACAATATTTCTTATCCTATAGTTAAAAAAAGAGAAATATATGTTAAGGAGTTGGCTTATGATAAAATAAAAAAATTTCTAATTGAAAGGAGATCAGATTATTATGAGGAAGAATCCAGCAAGGAAATTTCTGTATAATTTAAATTTTTTAGAGGATAAAAAGAAATCTTTAGAGGTACTGGATCCAGAAGGTGAAGAATATAAGTTATTGTCAAAAGCCTTTAAATTATATGATATTGCTTATAATAGATTCTCGAATAACCAGAAAAAAATAGTAGAATTTGCTTACAAAAGAGGACTGACTCACATAGAAGCACATTGCCAGGGAAATATATGTAATTCGCTTGGAACTTATTACCGAAGAAAAAGAAAAATGGAATATATCATTGAGAGGTATATACCTGGTGATATATTAAACAAAATTGATAAAACATTTTTGAAGGACCAGGAGAAGAATAATAATAAATAGTTAAAAGTTATTTCAAAAACAACCTCATAGCAGAATTCAAAAACAAACCTCATGACGGTTAATTCTCAGATTTGAAAACAACCCCATGACGGTCTTCGAAAATTCGTTTGTTTTATATAGCCAGCATAAGTTTGTTTGAAGGAGATAGGGGTTAGGCATACAAATATACGTTTAAGCACTAAGAAGGCATATAGAGGTATTTACAGGCTTTTAAGGGAGAGTACTAATTATAGCTAAAAAGATGATTTGATTGTGTCAGATTGGGACAAACAAGACCTATTAGAAAATATTAACTAATAGCTAAAATAATTTTTATGGGAGGGTAATAATGCAGTTAGATAATGGCGTTTTAAAGTTAAAAAGGCATGATATAGATCATATAATAGGCTTTGATTATCAAAGTAATATACCTTATAGTGTAAATTCTAGAAGCTTTTTTGAAGGATTATTAAATGAGCTGCAGTTACATGGCCTGAATATTAAAGAAATTAAAAAGATTATTATTGACATAAATGAATTTGAGGTATACCAGGATCAGGAATTATCCTTTGAAAAATTGCCGGATAAATGTAAAGATTGTTCAGTCCAGGAGATGATTAATAAAGGGATAATTCAAGTGAAGATATATTGCAAGAATTGTCCTACTCAAATAGACAACCTTAAGAAAAAGAATATAAGAGAATTTAAAAGACTAGGCTTTGGATTTGATGAGCATAAGCAGTAAAGATTACATATGCATAAACAGCAATAGAAAAACTTCGCAAAAGTTAGGAAATGCGAATAAGTTTTATTCATTATCTTATTTTGGAGAAGAAAACAGGAGAAAATAAGAGCTTTTTAAAGTTGTGATTTAATTTAAAATAGTTTAATTCAGTACTGTATAATTTAATCTAATTTAATCTAATCAAGAATAATTAACTAAAATCAGCTATTTTAGCTGAAAATCAAATATATATTAACGAATCCAAAAATGGACTGGTTAGCGAACGCAAAATTGCGTTTGTAATATGACTGTCCAATTGAATAATCCAATATTGGATTATGGTTAAACTCAAAATTGAGGAATGGCTATATATCAGCAATCCCCAAAGTTGGGGTTTATAAATTATACTTTTACTCAAATTTGAGTAAAAGCCTATATACCAGGGCTAGTCCGGAAAACGGACAAAGCTTTAAATATACAGTTTACACATGCCCTTGTAAACAATTATACCTATATATGTAAGATGTGTAAACTGAACAGCCTAAATTTGTGTAATAAGTAAACAGGATATATTTAATTTGTGAAAATAGGGGTGTATGAATAATGCACTCCCTAAAAAAAATATCTCTTGCCTAATCCAGACAAGAGACTTATGTATTTTATTCTGGTATGTATTCTATTAGTTCGGATAATCGACAATTAAGTGCATCACACAACTTGATCAATGTATTTAATTTAGTATTTTCTATATTCTCTTCTTTATAAATACTATTGATGGCGTTTCTGCTTAGTTCTGATTTTCCCATTAGTTCAGTTATTGTATCGATTTTTCTGTCAGCCATTATAATACGAAGATTAGATTTTATCATCTTCAGCCCTCCTTATAGTTAATATTTTACCATATAAATTATAATAGTACAATTATAATTAAACTTATTAACTTTATAAAGGTAAAAAAAGCCCTTGACATTAACTCTATAGAGTTATATAATATGAATATAAAGTTAATTATTAATTATATAAAGCAAATATATTTTGAGGGGGTTTGCTTATGGATGAAATTATTAATAGCTTAAGACAAATATACCAGGACAAGTACATAAACAATACTGCAGAAGTCATAGTAAAAAACAATTTAATTGAATCTATTTATAATCTTAAAGAAGAAATACCAGAGTTGACCGGAAAAGAACTACTTGATGCTAAAGAGCAATTAAGGCTTTATAGGAAGTGTCTGTATAACTCATAGAAAGGGTGATTAAGTGGATAAAGAAGATATAAAACAGCAGCCTAGACAAAGAGAATTAAGACAAATTGAAGTTAATCTAAAGCAGATTGAAGAAATAGCCGATAATATTTTAAGCAATGATAAAGCAGATATTGTTATCGCTCTGCAAGCAGAAACAATTAAAGAATTAGCTAGGGAGATTAAAATATTGACTAGTTAGAGAGGTGATAATCTTATATCGAAGTAGTAGCTGCGTTTAAAAAGAAAGATGGTACTATAACACCAGAGATGACTGCTGAAGAAATTAACAAGGGTAAGTATAAGAAATATGGAGTTACTGATCAACAGATCAAAGATATGTTTTTTAAGTATCAAAAAACATTAATTGAAGGAACTTATCCAGAAGTTAAGATTGAGCCAAAGGATAAATCATAAAAGTATATGGAGGTATATAAAATGAGTGGAATTATTGATCTAAAAGAAAAAAGGCTGGCCAGAGGTTGTGAAGAAAGTATAGAAAACTTTGTAGATGAAAGATCTGGACAACCGTTATCAGATGAAGCTGGCAAAGAATACTATGAGCTGCAAAAAGAAAACGAAGCATATTTACAAGAAGTCTTTGAAGCATTAGATGATAAGAGGGCTAAAGAAGCTCTTTCAATGGTACGGATTAATAATATATTAATTGAGGGTTTAGTCGAATATTACAAGTATGAAGAAGGATTTAAAGAAGGGCTAAAACTTGCATTAGGTAAACTATCATAAATAGGAGCTGATACAATGGGCAAACAGGAATTTATAAAAAGTGTACTGAATCTAAAGGAAAATAAACCAGCTGCTTATGAAATTATTTTAAAATATTTTTATTTAAAACTTCATTCTGAAGATAAAGTTAGTGAATCCGAGTTTGTAAGCAGTATTGAAACGTTAAACATAGACGGTTTAAAAGATTTTCTGTCAGAGTTTTGGGATATGTTTCATAAGCAAGATGATATCCCAGAGGGGTGAAACCCTCTTTTCTTTTCAAATTCCTGTATGACATTGTAAACATTATATAAATGAAAGGAGTTTCTTAATTTGATTATTAGCATAAGATTAAGACCAGGTAAAGATGATGAATTAGAAAAGACACTAAAAAAGATTCCTGAGGGAGATAGATCCCGGGTAGTTAGAAATATTTTAAAGTCAATTTTAAGAAAGGAGCCAAATAATGGCTAGAGGCGATGGAGAAGGAACTATTTATAAAAGAAAAAATGGCCGGTGGTGTGGTCAAATAACTGTTGGTACCAATCCAAAGACAGGAAAACCTAAGAGAAGAACTTTTTATGGAGATACAAGAAAAGAAGTCGCAAAACAGATGACAGAAGCTAAACATAAATTAATGACCGGGACCTATATAGAGCCTTCAAATATAAAATTATCTGACTGGTTAGATAAGTGGATAGAAGGGCGAAAACCATCAATAGCATATAGCACCTATAGTAATTATAAAACTATGATAAAGAACCATATTAATCCTGATATAGGCAATGTTAAGCTTAAGGATTTGCGAGCTAGACAAGTCCAGGATTTACTTAACTATAAGCTGGAAAAAGGCAAAACCAACGGCAAAGGAGGTTTATCAACACGTACTGTTAAATATATATATCAAACTTTACATGCGGCTTTAGAACAAGCAATTAAAGAAAGATTAATTCCGGCTAATATATGTGCTGCTGTAGAAATTCCGAAAAAACAGGAGGAGAAAAGATTGCATACCTGGAGTATAAAAGAAGTTTATAAGTTTTTAGAAGTCGCTAAAGAATACAGGTACTATTCAATATATTTCTTAGCGTTAAATACAGGTATGAGAAGGGGAGAACTGTTAGGTCTAAAGTGGAAAGACGTTTTCATAGAAAATAAAAGGATTGAGGTTGTAAGACAACTAGCGAGAACTAACAACGGACTTGAATTTAAAAAAGTCAAAACAGAAGCTGGTAATAGAATTATACCAATAACAGATGATGTGGTAAAGTTTTTAAAAAGTCATAGAATAAAGCAAAATGAAAATAAGCTTGCTCTAGGTGAGGCTTATAACGATAAAGATATAGTCAGTTGTAGTGAAATAGGTACACCTATATCCCCCCGGAGCTTGCTTAGGGAGTTTAAGAAGATAATAAAAGCAGCTGATTTGCCTGAAATTAGGTTCCATGATCTAAGGCATACATTTGCAACTTTATTTATTGAAGCTGGTGGTCCTATAAAAACATTACAGCAAATACTAGGACATTCTTCAATTACGGTAACTATTGATACTTATTCACATGTTACTGATGAAATGTTAATAGAAGCAGAAAGGAAAATAGAAACCATGTTTAGAATAGCTAAAAATGACGAATAAACAGTTAATGTTATGGTTATAAAAAAAATGAATTGACAAAGAAACTCAGGTATTATATAATTTGCTTACAAAGAAAAATTATACCCGGATTAATGCCCGGGTATTTTACTGCATTATTACTGCAACATGGATTAAAAACCCGAAAATTAGCTTAAACCGAATGGAAAAAATTAGATTATAAAAAGCCCTATAATCTTTGATATAACAGAAAGTATTAAACTAGATTAAACTAGATTAAAAGAGTTTCTTACTCCTACGGATCAGAAGGCTAAGGGTTCGACTCCTTTCGGGCACGCCATTTTTAATTTAATAATATTTAAGTTGATTATGAACTTAAAACAGGAGGGCTTACACTATATAGGTGTAAGTTTATTTTATATGATTAGAGAAGAAAAATATATGAAAAAAGCTATTATTGAAGCCCAAAAAGCTCTGGAGATTGAGGAAGTGCCTATTGGTGCTGTAGTTGTCTATAAGGAGCAGATAGTAGGTCGTGGTTATAATTTAAAAGAAAGAGATCATGATCCCACTGCTCATGCTGAAATAATTGCTTTGAGAGATGCTGCTAGAAATATGCAAAGTTGGCGCCTGGATCAGTGTGAATTGTATGTAACAATAGAGCCCTGTCCCATGTGCGCAGGGGCAATTGTACAGGCTCGTATCAAAAAATTGGTATATGGAGCTAAGGATATTAAAGCTGGTGGAGTATCAAGTTTATATAATATCTGTAGTGATGAAAGATTGAATCATTTTGTACCTGAGATCAAAGGAGAGGTTTTGACTGAGGAATGTAGTACTTTGATGAAGGATTTTTTTAAGAAATTAAGAAGTAAATAAAAACTTGATGATATTTTTATTAATAAATTAAATAGTATGGAAGGGTGGGTGAGTCTGGCTGAAACCGCTCGACTCGAAATCGAGTAGACGCATATAAGCGTCTCGAGGGTTCGAATCCCTCCCCTTCCGCCATAAGATAAAGTAAAGAGTCTCTGTTAATAGCAGAGGCTCTTTTTTCTTATAAAAAGCTGAGTTTCTGATTTTTTAGATTTTTTATCTAAGACAGCCAAGAAAACTCCATACAAGCTACTGTATTGGGTGGAGAT
>JBBJJH010000040.1 GCA_037623315.1 Halanaerobiaceae bacterium ANBcell28 | reverse complement strand
TGAAGTAAGGGAAGCTCCATCTAAATCGTTTCTTGATTTAGGTGGAGAGGTTCACTAAGGTATAATAATAAAAGAGTGGCTGATAAATATAAAAAATTGTTATAAAAAAAAGCATTTTTAAGTTCTTCAAATCAAATAAAAGAGGTGATTACATATGATAGATAGGTACAAGCTACTTAGCAGACATAATCCTATATTAAAGAAAGTACAGACAGAATCACCTTTGACACTTGGAAATGGTGAGTTTGCATTTACAGCCGATATTACAGGATTACAGACTTTTTCTGAGCATTATGAAGATGAAGTACCTCTATGTACTATGTCTCAATGGGCTTGGCATTCATTTAGTAATAACGGCTTAAAAAGAGAAGATTTAAAATTAGAAATCTATAAAAATAAAGATAGAGAAATAGGATTTGCTTCCCGAGAGAAAGGACAGGAAGACCTCTTCAATTATCTTCGAGAAAATCCTCATAAATTCCATCTTGGTCAGATAGGCCTTGATCTTAGAATGGATGATGCTTCTCCAGTAGATATTGAAAGTATTAAGGATATTAGACAGGAGTTGGATTTGTGGGAAGGATCTATATATAGCCAGTTTACAGTTCAAGGGATAGATGTTAGGAATGATAGACTATATATTAAATAAAAGGCAAAATTTATTTTTTACTTTCACTTGACATATCTCTATATATCTAATATAATTCTTTATGCGCCGGTACAAAAAGGCGTTAAAAAAGAAGTAAGTAAAAATAGAAACTTTTACTTCCAAGATGGAGAGGTGTCCGAGTTGGCTTAAGGGGCTCGCCTGGAAAGCGAGTGTAGGCTATCGTCTACCGAGGGTTCGAATCCCTCCCTCTCCGCCATTATAATTAAATAAGTTTATTTAGATGGCTTTCAGCCATTATAATATATAAGTTTGACCGTACTAGATGGGGCGGTAGCGGTGCCCTGTAACCTGCAATCCGCTATAGCAGGATCGATGCCGTGCTGAGGGTCTGTCCTTTTGGGGTCTGGCCTTGATAAGTGGTGTTGACGGTTGGGTCTTACGCAATGGAGCTTTGTGAACCCCGTCAGGTCCGGGAGGAAGCAGCGGTAAGCAAATGTCTCCATGTGCCGTAAGGGTGCCTGACCCGAGCTAACTGTCAAGGTAACGCCTGGGGGGGGAGATTCGAAGCAGGTGTACGGTCATATTTTTTTATTCAAAAAATTGCAGGAGATTTACTATTTTTGTAGAACTTTTACGTAGAACTTTTACTTTAGATAATAATATTACTTTGAAGGTGAGTAAAATGGCTTTTCTATCACTTTATAGAAAATATAGACCAAATAATTTTAATGACTTGGTTGGACAAAGACATGTAGTTCGTACATTAAAGAATGCATTAGAACACGATAGGATTGCTCATGCCTATCTTTTTGCAGGTCCTAGAGGTACTGGTAAGACCTCTACTGCCAAAATTTATGCACAGGCTTTAAATTGTGCTGAAGGACCTACAATGAACCCATGTGGGCATTGTGAGACCTGTCAAAAGATACAGACAGGACAGTCGATAGATGTTATTGAAATTGACGCGGCTTCTAATAGGGGAATTGATGAAATTAGAGACCTACGGGAAAAGGTTAAGTTTTATCCCAGTGAAGGAAAGTATAAAGTATATATTATTGATGAAGTACATATGTTGACTTCAGGAGCTTTTAATGCTTTGCTGAAGACTTTAGAAGAACCACCAGCTAATGTGGTATTTATTTTAGCTACTACAGAACCACATAAAGTTATAGATACTATACTTTCTCGTTGTCAACGCTTTGATTTTACATTGATGTCAAGTGAAGATATAAATTCTAGATTAGAGCATATTTGTAAGCAAGAGGGAGTAGAGTATGATCAAGGATCGTTAAATTTAATTACGGCAGCCTCTAATGGCGGCCTGCGAGATGCTATTAGTCTTCTAGATCAAGCTATTTCTTTTACCAATGCTAAGTTAAAAGAAGAAGAAATTCAAGAAATGTTGGGAAAAGTTGAGCTTTCTTTTTTAAAGGACTTTTTAGAAAATATAATTAATAAAAATACTCCTGCTACTTTAGAGATGTTGAATGACTTGATTAATTCGGGAAAAGGTATTTCTGTTTTTATAAATGATTTGATTAAATTTCTAAGACAAATTATGCTTGTAAAAGAGTGTGGTAAAAATTCTTCTGTTTTTACTTTTTCTGATAATTTTTATCAAACTATTGAAGGTTTAATCAAGGAATTCAGTTCAAGGGTTTTTATTAATTTCTTAGAGATATTGACGAAGGTAGATAAAGAATTGGCATATAGTGATCAACCACGCATTCTATTAGAAATGGCTGTAATAAAAATGGCTACTGCTTCTTCTACTACTACTATAGAAGAATTGAATGAGAAAGTGGATAGACTTGAAAATAAGTTAAAGCATTTTGAACAATCAGGTACAGGATTTGTAAAGAAGAGTAGTAATACAGAGAATGTGAATAATGGATTAAAGAAAGAACCTTTTAATAAGAAATCTAAGCTAGATGAAAAGGATTATTCTGCTGAAACTTCTAGAAATGCTAGTAAAGATTCTAAAAGGGAAGCTATAGCTTCTAAGGTAAATAATGATTTTGACAGTAAGGATGATAATAAGCAACTTGATAATAATGATAAATTAGATATAGATAAGAATGATGTTCAGGAGGATATTCAGAGTAATGAATCAAAGCATGATAATAGTACGGGATTAAATATAGAAAAAGTAAGAGACTCCTGGCCCGATATTATGCAAAGATTACGCTCTGAAAATGTTAGTGTTCAAGCACTTTTCTTGGAGGGCGAACCTGTAGGAGTTGAGGGAGATATTGTCTATATTCAATTTCCAACAGATAAAAACTTCCATAGAAAAGGAGCAGAGAAGAATTCAGCTATTATACAAAAAGTTATTTCTTCAGTGCTTGGGGTTTTGTGTAAAGTAAAAATTATTAGTAGTGGAGAGGATATAGGATTTAGTAAAAAAAAACTTGATGGAATAAATGATGATAAATTAGGCATTAATCATCAAGTAGACAATAAAAATAGTAGTATGAATAAAAATACTAGTCTTGATAATAATGAAAATAATGCTAATGATGCTAATAAAGATCTTGATATAGGTAATTATAAGAAGAATGATAGTAAAGATGATAGTGATGTACTTAAAAAGGTTTTAAGAGTTTTTAATGGTCAAGTTATTAAAGTTAACCATAAAGTATTAGAAAAAAAAGAAAAATAATTTTTAGGGGGAATTAAAGATGAATATGAATAAATTAATGAAACAGGCGCAACAAATGCAGGCAAAGATGACAAAGATGCAGGAAGAGTTACAAGAAAAGACTTTGGAAACTAGTGCTGGTGGAGGAGTAGTAAAAGTTGTTGTTAATGGTAAACAGGAAGTTTTGGACCTTAAGATTGACCCAGATGCTGTTGACCCAGAAGATGTAGAAATGCTAGAAGATTTAATTTTAGCTGCTGTTAATGAAGGAATGCGTAAGATACAAGATATGATTAATGATGAAATGGGTAAGGTAACTGGTGGGATGAATATCCCTGGGATGTTTTAAATGAGATACTATCCACAGCCTATGGGCAAGTTGATTGGGGAACTAGGTAAACTGCCTGGTATTGGCCCTAAGACAGCCCAAAGGCTGGCTTTCCATATTTTAGCGATGAACCCAGGAGATGTGAATAATTTATCAAAGTCTTTAATAGAGGCAAAAGATAAAATTAAATATTGTTCTGTTTGTAATAATTTAACTGAAAATGAAACATGTAATTTTTGTTCCTCTACTGAAAGGGAGCAAAGCCTTATTTGTGTTGTGGAAAGTCCGAAAGATTTAATAGCTATGGAGAGAACTGGTGAATTCCATGGTTTGTATCATGTTTTACATGGATCAATTTCTCCTATGGATGGTATTGGACCTGAGAATATAAAAATAAAAAATCTAATACCAAGATTACAAGAGGGGATTGAAGAAGTTATTGTAGCTACTGATCCAAATGCTGAGGGTGATGTTACTGCCATGTATTTAGCTAAGCTATTAAAACCTCTTGGTGTTAAGGTGACCAGGATAGCCCATGGTCTACCAGTAGGAGGAGATTTGGAATATGTTGATGAAGTTACCCTCTCTAAAGCTTTAGAGGGAAGAAGAGAGCTATAATAATACTTAAAGAAAAGATAAGACTTAAAGAAGATTCTTAATGAAGATTTTAAAGTAAGAAGATTATCAAAGTCTAAGGGGGAAGAGCATGATAACTACTGTTACTTTAAATCCTGCTATAGATAGAGAATACTTTGTAAAAGAACATGTACCAAAGGAGCATAAATATCTTTATGGTGATGGAGATATAAAAGTATATCCTGGTGGAAAAGGCTTATTAACTGCGATTAATTTGAAACAATTAGGTCATCCCGATGTGCAGAATATAGGTTTTGTAGGTGGTAAACAGGGTTTGTTTTTTGAAAAAATGGTACAGGATTATAAAGTTACAAGTAATTACATATATACAAGTAATGAAATAAGAAATAATGTTTTTATTATTGCAAAAGATCCAGTTACATATACTCATTATAATGATTATACTTATAAGGTTAGTAAAAGAGACGTAGAAGATTTAATGAAGAGATTTAAGAGAGCTATAGTTGATAGTGAGATAGTTATTATTGCCGGGTCAGTGCCTGAAGGTGTAGATTTTGATATTTATTTACGTATGATAAATATTTGTAATGAAAAAAATAAAGAGGTTTATTTACAGGCTAGTGGGGAAGTATTGAATTTAGCTTTAAAAGCTAAGCCAAAAGTGGTTACTCCTTATTTTAAGCATACTAGACAAATTTTAGATAGAGAAGTTGTTGATTTTGAGGATTATACTTCTGTTTGTAAGAACTTAATTGAAGAAGGGGCACAACATGTGACTGTTCCTTATCATTGTTCAAGACTATTATGTACAGATGGAAAGGTATTTTCTCTAGATCCTATTGATTTTTGTCTTACTAATTGGTTAGGGACTGGTGATGCTTATAATGCTGGCTATTGTGATTATGTAATTAGGAATGGTTTTAATTTTCTTGAGGCTAATAAATATGGTGCAGCAGCAGCATTGGCTGTGGCTGAAGAGAAAAGTATATTTATTAAAGATAGAGAGCAAGTGGAAAAAAACTTGCATAGGATTGTTGTTAAGGAATTGGAGGTATAACTGATGGCTATTGTTAAGGATTATATGGTAAGAACATTAGTGTCTGTTACTGAAGATGATCAATTAAGTGAGGCTATCAGAATAATGTACCAGGCTGATTTTTCTGTGTTGGCTGTTGTTAATCACGAAAATAAATTTTTAGGGACTATTTATAGTGAAAATATATTGAAGAATATATTACCTGAAAAATATGGATTTTTGGATACAAACCGCCTGTTATATGAAATAAATCAAGCTGCTGATAATTTGCTTGAAATCAAAGGAAGACAGGTAAAAGAATATATGTCTACAAGATCATCAGCTGTGAGAGAGAATGATAAAATGTATAAGGTTGCTGATGTGATGTTAGATAATAAGGAGTCTGTTCTTTTTGTAATTAATGATAAGGGTAATTTGAGGGGACATATTTCCAGAGCGGATCTTCTATATTATCTCTTAAAGGTTGCTAATAAACAGGATACTTAATAAATTTTAATCCTTTATTTTTCATAATAAAGGATTTTATTTTTTTATATAGAATTATACATAATATAGAATTATTAGGAATTAGGATAAGTTTTGAGGACGAAATTCACAGCATACAATTTACAGTACATAATATATAAAAATACATAATAATTAATATTGTTTTAGCCCTTTATTTGGCTTCTTTAGTATAAGCTCTTTAGTATAAGTAATGATTCATTAGTAAAATTGTTATTTTTTAACATTATAATTTTATCATGAATCATTAAATAATTATCCATAATAATAAAGTATAGTAATGGGGTGCAAATATGAATAATTTCTTTAATCAGATGGATGAAGTGAAAGAATGGTTATTATATCACCATACAGGGGATAAAATCATCTATGTACTTGCTTTTTTTATCATAATGGCGATGCTCGGTGTTTTTATAACCAAGAGATATAGAATTCCATTTGTTATTGCTTACGTTTTTTTGGGTATTTTTTTAAGTGTAGATTTGTTACGTAGGATTCCTTTTTTGAGTACAGAGTTTAAAGAATGGTATGCTTTTACTGTTGAAAATTTAGGCTTTATATCCCATTTGGCGTTGGGATTTATTGCTTTTACTATTGGTAGTGAGTTGTCTATTCGGACATTAAAACAGCTAGGTAAGAGTATGGTATATATTACGATCTTACAGGCTGTGGTTTCTTTTGTTCTTGTAGCATTGGGTGTAATTGCACTTGGGTATCCACTTTATATGGGTTTGATATTAGGAGCAATTGCAACTGCAACCAATCCAGCTGCTACAGTTATGGTTTTTCAAGAATACGGTGCAGAAGGTTTGCTTTCATCTATGATAATGGCTGTAGTAGCTATAGGTGATGCTGTAGCTTTACTTATTTTTAGTTTAGCAAGGCCTATTGCTTTAATGCAGGCTGCTGATGCTGGCACTTTTCAAATAAGTGAGATATTCTTAATTCCAGCCATTGAGATTTTTGGTTCCCTGGCATTGGGTATTTTGATAGGTTATTTATCTCAAAAAGTAATGCTTAGGGTAGATGATAAGGTTAAGAAGGTCTTATTAATTGTGTCTACAATTGTTGGTGGAGTGGCATTGTCATTGTTTTTACATTTGTCACCCTTAATTACAAATATGGCTGTAGGTTTTGCTTATAGAAATTTCGCTCGTAGGAATCCAGGTATTGCTGATTATCTAGATACAATGACTATACCTCTCTATGCTATGTTTTTTATTCTGGCTGGTACAGAAATAAATTTTTCCAGGATAGCTTCTTTGAGTTTTATGGTTTTAGCAATTGTTTTCTTTATAAGTAGACTTGCAGGTAAATATGCTGGTGCTTATTTAGGTGCTTCTCTGGCCAAGGCTCCAGATAAAGTGAAGAAATATGTTGGTTTAGGTTTGTTTTCTCACAGTGGTGTAGCTATTGCTCTGGCTTTTATAGTTCAGAGAGAGTTAGTGGTAGCTCCTGATGCTGGCTTGTTAATTTTTAATATTTTACTACTTACAGCAGCTTTTACCGAGGTAGTAGGGCCATTGACTACTAAATATGCAATAATTAAAGCAGGGGAAAGTAATAGACAGTATTAACTCATATTTTAATAATATACTTTAATTTTTGGGAATTTTCTTTTTCCATTTTACCAATAGAGGATTATATAGAATTTGGTATAGTATTTAAATATTGAAGCTGGGAACTCTAAAGGAGTTACCCGGCTTTTTTGCGTTTACTTTGAAAGAGGGCGCTTAAGAAATTTTTCTTTCACAAGATAATCTTTTTTGTTTAAGTATAAAGAGGGAGATATATGCTAAGAATAGATAGTGTAGTTCAGATAAAATTACTGTAGTTCAAATAAAAATAAATTAATTTTGAATGGGGATGTATTTTTAGTATAAGTACGTCTTTTTAAAGAAAATATTTATGATTTATAAAATACTTATTGTAAAAGTATAGGGAGATGATGATTTGTTTGGACATTCATTGTTATACTTGATTTTAGCTGCTATCGCAGGTTTAACTATGGCCTTGCAGGGTTCGCTGAACTCGGTTTTAGGGAAAAAAATAGGTATTTTTGAGGCTTCGTTTATTGTACATTTTCTTGCAGCAATTATAATCATTATAATTTTGCTCTTGAATATTAATAGGGGAGATATTTCTAAGTGGAGAGAGGCACCGTGGTATTTGTATCTTGGTGGTGTTTTAGCTGTTGTTATTACTTATACAGTTATTGTTAGCATACCTAATTTGGGTGTAGCTGTAGCTACTACGTTGATTGTTGCCACTCAGGTTTCTACTGCTTGTATAATAGATCATTTTGGGGCATTTGGTTTAGAGAGGATTCCTTTCAGTTGGTACAAGTTGTTTGGATTATTATTATTGGTGGCTGGTGTTAGGTTGATGTTGATTCAATAAGGAGTGGATATAAAAAGTATATAAGGAGTGAGATGCTGTGGAGATTGCTAGTATAAAGAATCAATTTTACGCATTGATGGAGAGAATTAGAGAGTCTTGGCATGATTTTGTGAATGAAAAAGCAGAAGTAGAAAAGCAAGAAAGTAGTTTAGAAGAGTATTTGGGTATTGCTCAAAAGGAATGGAAGGATGCTTTAGAGTATTTTGATAACGTGACAGAGCCAGAGTTGGTGGATCATGCTTCTTTTTTGTTAAGGGCGGCAGAGAGTAAGTATATTTATCTTTTGAGAAAATATAAAGAAGAAATTAGCGGAAATTAAGCTGGTGTAATGCTGGCTTATTTTTTTTGCCTGCATTACAACATTTAATAACAATTTAAGTAAATAAGTGACAAAACTCCTTCTTTTTTTGTAAAATACATAGAAAAAGAAGGAGTTTTTTTGTGAATCACGAAGTAATTAGTAGAAAATTGAAGTGTTGGATATATTTTATACAAATTTCGACAAAATAGAACAAAGTGCAAGATTCTACTATTAAGGAGTGATTAAGGTGAAGAAAAAGTTTTTTCTTACTATTTTTATTTTGCTTTTATTGATGCTTATTGGTCAGGTTGTGAGTGCGAAAATCGTTACAAGGCGTGAAAATGTGAGCAGTAATACTACATATGATAATTTGACAATTAAACGAGGAGGGGAATTGGTTATAAGGGATGATATAACTATCGATGTTAAAGGAAAATTAACTATAGAATCGGGTGGTCAAATTAGAGGTTTGGTAAATGGTGATGGCAAAAATTTTACAATTAAAGCTAATGAAATGTATTTAGCAGGTTCCATAATTTCTAGAGGTGCAGGTGGTGAAAATGGTAAAGACGGAGCTAATGTAGGAGAAGCTGGTAAAGATGCACCTAATAACGATGGTATTAACGGTACAAATGGTTCTAAAGGAGATGATGGAAGCAGTGGTACCTCAGGTGGCAGAGGTGGTCATATAACTATAGATGTAACAAATAAATTGTTAATTTACTCAACAGGACGAATCATAAGTAGAGGTGGGAATGGAGGAGATGGAGGAGATGGTAAAAAAGGAGGTAAAGGTGGTAACGCGGGATACAATGAATGGTCGCCGCCAAAAGCAGGAGACGGAGGAAAGGGCGGAGCTGCTGGTAGTGGTGCTAATGGAAGATTTGGTGGAAATGTAACAATAAATGTTACAGAAGGATCTTTGATAATCAAAACAAGTGGTCGAATAGAAACTAGAGGTGGTACAGGAGGTTCAAAAGGAACTCCTGGAGATGGTGGAGTTGGTGGCAAAGCTGGTAGTTATGGTTCAGGGACTCCAGGAGCACCGGGTAATTCAGGAAGTTCAGGTAATACAGGAAATGACGGTAATGATGGAAGACCTGGTCAAATCACAATTAGAGCCAGATATTTTGATAACAATGGTTCTATTCTATCATATAGGCTCAGAGATCCTAGAAGTGCCAATGTATATTATGGTTATGGAACATTAAACGATAAAAACTTCGATCCATCTCCAACTGAGCACAAAGATGAAGAAAGTCCTAATAGGGTAACAGGAATAGATATAGTTAATAGCGATGGCAATACTATTATAAAGAATGTTGGGGGGCTACCAGATAATTTTATATCAGAAAATAGTTTTGATCTTATTTGGAATGAAACTACAGATCGCTCAGGTACTGGTATTCCTGCAAGCGGAGTTAAGGAGTATGAAATAAATATAAGTAATAACTCAGGATATAATCATACTCGTACAATAGAAGAAACAAATCTTTCTTTTTCAAATTTAAGTGATGGTTACTATACTGTAAATGTTCGGGCTCGAGATTATGCAGAAAATTCTCTTAGTGCAAATAGTATACTTGAATTTACTATAGATACTCATGTAGATGACTTAGAGCCTATAATAGACTCAACAAATCAAGGAGGGGCAAGAATAATATGGGTCGAACCTGATGATTTATCTGGAATCCAAGGATATGAATTTATATTAACAGATGCCAGTATAAGTTCTATAGATAACGAAGATGACTATGATATATCAGAAACAAGTGAAAAAATTGTATCAATATCAGCATTAACAGCAAGTGAAAAATATAGAGTCTGGGTTAGAGCAATAGATAATTTAGAAAACAAAGGAAAGTGGGTATCGACTGAGGAATTCTCCCCTGATTCTGAAATAATTACTGCGGATAAAGTTAGAACTAGTAGTGAGTCAGTTATAAAAGATGGAAAAGCATATTATAGCAATATAATAACTGTTGAAGAAGTATCAGACTTTGCTAATTTAGTAATAGAAAGGGAAGATGCAAACGGAAACTGGGAATTGACTGCAAAGGTAGATAATGATGGTTCGCAGACATATACAGTTACGGATAATACAGGTCTTAGTGCTCATGGAAGTTATAGATATAAAATTTATACAGAAAATGCTTTAGGAAAACCTTCAAATATAAATAATAGAACCATCACTGTACGTAATATTCCTTTGTCAAAGCAATTAAAGCATATTAACGACAATTCATCTTTTAATGATATTAATATAAATGATTTATGTATTGAAACTCCTTATGTAACAAATAAAGAGAATTTCACAATTGAACTACCTGAAGAAGATATAGAAGGAGATACAATAAAATACCGTTTGTTTAATGAAAATAATGCTCCAATAATAAATGGGTGGCAAGAAGGAGAGACTACATTTAAACTTGATGGTGATGGAAAATATAAATGGTATATACAGGCAAGAGACTATTATCAAGAAGGAGGCAATGATGAAGAAGGAGATCTAATAAGAATTCCAGAAGAAGACTATTTTACCATAATAAGAGATACTACCTCTCCAGAAAAAATTGAATTTGATATATATAATCCTAATAAATGCGCTGATGATGGATTCACAAATAGTCTTGAAGTAAAATTAGTAGACCTAGAATTTGAAGATAACATTGCTTTAGACAGGGTATATATCTGGAATGAAGAAAATAAACCTGATACGTTCATAGCATATACCCCTGGAGAATCATTAAGTCCAGATAATAGAGATTCTATTGAAAACTTAGATGCTGGTTTACTTATTGAATTAGAGGGACAGACTAAGGAGTTTGAGGAAAAAGTAGACTGGATACTGGCTGCAGGTGGGGATGGAGAAAGACTAGTGTATATGGAAGTCTTTGATAAAGCTGAAAATAGTACTAGAATAAGCAGAAGTATTACATATGACATTACTCCTCCAAAAGCACCGGGTGACTTCTCTCATAATCACAGTAAAGAGGGGGAGAAAAATAAAATCACCTTTGACTGGAAGGTGTATGATGAAGATGTAGCTGCCTTTACAGCTACTATAACGATTGACAATAATACTGAAGATATAGATAATATTACCTTAACAAGAAATAATCAAGGTATAATTACATCGGGTGAATTTACTTATGAATTACCTGATGATATAAGCCCAAATTTTCCTGTTGATATAGAAATAATAGCTAGAGATAAAGCAGCTAATGTTTCTGAAACAGGGGAGTATGGAGCATATACATTGGCAAAGTTAGGAGAAGTTGTATACAAAGATGGTGGTTATGATGAAAATATAGGAAAAGATAGACATCATTATTTAAAATTCCAATTAACAGAACCTGGTATAGCAGCAAATCATGAACTGCAGTATGGAGATATTGAAAACGAAGAATTTATCAAATCAGGAGAGTTAGAGCTTAATGATATAAATAGATTTTTACATCAAGAACTGGAACCCCGACAGGAGAGTTCATATAGACTGGTAGCATATAATAATTCAGGGGATCCTGTGTATGGGGATACCTTTACAGCACAGGTTCCTAATGTAAAACCATTTGCAGCAGAAATAAAAGAAGAACATTATCCACAGGGCTTGAGGATTGTGATTGAAGAAGATCAAGTAGTTTTTGATTATGAACCAGCTGTAGATGTAGACCACGATGTTCTAGAACACACAGTATATTGGGCAGTGGGAGAAGAAGCAATAAAAGAAGATTTTTATTCTAACAAAGAATATCCGTTAACAAGATCTGACCTGATACATGGGCAAACTTATACCTGGTATGTACATGCTCAGGAAACTGAGACAGAAGAAAAGTATCAAGTAGAAAGTGAATGGGTAAACTTCATTGTTGATACAAATAGCCCGCTTATTGAATTTAGCGAAGAAAGTAAAGAAATAGACTTTTATACAAACAAAAGACATCTAACTGTGCGTGCTACAGATATACTTGATTCGAATAATCCTGATGAAGTATATAGTGATATTAGAAAAATCAGTTATGAATATGTGGGTGAAGGAGAAACTATTAAACAAGGTGATATAACACCTGTAGAAATTGAAAATACTGGTAACTGGGAAGCTAAAATACCACTTGAAGAAGGCAATTATACACTTCGTGTGTATGCTACTGATAATGCTTCAAACCAATCAGATGCTATTTCAATGGAATTATTGGTAGACCATACAGCACCGGAAATAGAAGAAATCAGTATTGATTTAGCAAGTGATGGTGAAAAGTATCTTACCTTTAGAAATATAATTAGCTTAAAGAATGTAGAACTAAACGATCCTATATCTGCTAATACATCATCAGGCCTATATAGATTAGAATACTATTTTAGTAATCAAAATCAGGAAAGAAGCGAATCATACTATATAAACATCTATCAAGGCACAGAATATAATATAGACTTATCTGATTTAGAAAATGGACAGAAATATACAGTAGTCTTTGAAGCAGTAGACCGTGCAGGAAATAGATCAGAAAAAGTAGAAATTGCAGGTATCTTTCTGGATCGAACAGCACCAGATGCCAGTATTGATATAAGTGGCTATCAGGTATATGGCTCAAATAGCTATCTATCAGATCTGTCACAACTTGATCTTGTCTTTGCCTCATCTGATGAAGAAAGTGAAATACTGGAAGAGATCTTTAATATCTATTCAGAGGAAAGTGGAGAACTAGTACTTGAAAACTGGGCTGATATAAATACCATCAAAACAATGAGCTTAGAAGATGGACAAAGCTATCAAATAGCTTTCAGAGCCATAAATGGAGTAGGCAATGAAACTATAGTATATAGTAATTCATTTATCTATGATAGTACTCCACCACTTAATTTATCACTGGGAATATCAGCTTCTATGTATAGTTCAGGAGAAACTATGATAATAGAAGCAACAGCAGAGGATAGAGAATCACCTATTGTAGAATATAGATTAGCAATAGGTTTATCTCCAGAAGGAAAAGAACTAACATCCAAAATATATGGCAATCAGGATGGCTATATAGTTCTTCAATTAAATAATAATCAAGATCGCATTCTGATTCCAGAAATTGAAGATGGCAGATATTACACCACCCTTATAGTAAGTAATGCTGCCGGTCTGGAGAGTAGTATAAGTGGAGATAATATAGAAATCAATAATCAAATAGAAAGACTAATAGTAAATGACGAAGGACCATATACCTCCTCGGATAATCATTTAAGTGCCAGCTGGCAGTATAATGGTGAACAGGAAGTATCAGGCTACAATTATCGTATTAAAGAAATAGATGGAGGATATATTACAGAAAGCAAATTCACAACTGCGAAAGAACTAACAGTTGAAGATTTGGACTTAATCCATGGAACAGGCTATCAATTTGAAGTAGTAGCTCGATTTATAGATGGAGGAGAATCGGATAAAGCCTATAGCTATGGAGTAATTGTAGATACAGAAAGCCCGGATATTATAAGATTTACTGCTCCAGAATATAGTATCTCAGATCGAATAATTTTTGAATGGGAAGCAGAAGATGAAATATCAGGTATCAGGAAAGTAGAGCTGGCTTTAGGCAGTGATTACAATCTTACAGATATAACAGGAGGCTGGGTAGAGCTAATAGATAATGGTCTATCATATGACAGTAAGGGAATAGCCTTATCCAAGATTCTGGAGACAGGAGAACAGTATTATCCTATCTTAAGGGTCACAGATGGTGCAGGCAACCAAAGTGATAGAGTAGCAACAGCTATAACAATAGATGATGAAGCGCCACCAGTACCAATAGTAGAAATCAATGGTAAATATTTCAATCCAGATCAGCCTCTTATAATTGACTGGTCAATGACAGAATTAAAAGGGAGAATTGATCCAGTAAGCGGTAATGCTGCATATTACTGGACATATGCTAGAAATAGAGATGACTTAGGTCTGGATAATGGACAATTAGAATGGTATCAAAGCAGTAATGAACTTAAGGAGAGTTTTGAAAATATAGCTGAGTTATTAGCAGGGAAAGAAGAACTAAGTGATGGTAATAGATTATACTTTGCTGTCAAAGTAGTTAATGGAGCAAGTTTGGAGAATATAGGAATATCAAATCCGTTGATATATGACAGCACAGCTCCCTCTAGACCGATACTTCGTGTATTAGCAGCCATTAATTTAGATGAAGGAGTAGAAGAAGAAAAAGAAGTACACTTTATTAACAATTACAATCTTGAAAATCTAAAGCTCTACATTCATTCAGAAGACCCGATATCACTTGTTAATAGCTACAAGTATGGATATGCCTTAATGGATGAAATAGATGAAGCTGGCAGAAGCATATATCAAATATCAGATCCAGATAATCATCCTCGAATAATTGACATTGAAAATCCATCTATGACAGAGAGCATGATATATCTCTTTGCAGGAGAAAGCTATAATCAGGCTGACCTGGTATCAGATACTGGATATAGCAGTGGAATCATACTGGATAATAGCTATCCAGAGATAAGCTTTGTAAATGGTGTAGCAAATGATGATCAACTGTACTTTAACTGGGAATTAGAAGAAGATAGTAGCATATCAAATATTGTAAGATATGAAACAGTCCTCGTAACTGATCCTACAGAGGTGCCTGGAGCTGAAGACTGGCAGGATAATGGTTTTTCCAGGACTCTGCTAATAGATGCCTCTAATCTTGATGACGGTACATATTACCTAAAAGTAAGGGCATTAAATGCAGCAGGAAATTATTCCAGAAGTGGAGTTGAAGGTGAAATAGGTATTAGTCCAGGTATCTTAATGGACAGGACGCCACCAGAAATAACCAGTATATTACATCCACCTTATACAGATAAGGAATTCAACTTTAGCATAGAAGCTGAAGACAATCTTTCCGGTATAGCAAGCTATCAATATGCCCTGGGTTCTTTACTAAATGAAACAAAATATACAGGCACATGGATAGAAGTAGAAAAGAATTTCGACCATGCTAATTTAGAAGACCGTATAGATGGAATAATAAATACTAAAGATATAGACCATAGAGAAGAAATATATTTAAGAGCACGGGTTAAGGATAATGCCAACTTATGGTCAGATACAAAAAGAGGTGAAACAATCCTGGTAGATCATACAGAACCTGAAGGGGTGTCTATTACCGGTCCTTCACATACAAACACTACTGATAGAATAGAAGGCCTGGAAATAGAATATGACGATCCAGAAAGTGGAGTAACACACTATCGTATCAGTGTAGCCACTGAAAAAGAAGGAGACTGGCTAACAGAACCTGGATTTAGCCCAATAGGAGAATATAATAATCTAGTATCAGAACTAAACCTTGACCAGGGAGAGTACTATCTGGTACTTGAAGTACTTAATGCAGTAGGGCTAGATACAGTAGCCTATAGTGAAGAAGCTGTAATAATAGATACTACACCACCAGATATGATATTTAAAGGTGCAGCTGATGAGATAGTATTTAACCGTGAAGATATAGGTGAAACTTCAGAAATTAGATATCAAGTAAATGAAGACGCTTATGTAAGCTTTACTTTAAGACATCCTAATGGCAGTCTGGATAATGATGATGCATTAAGAGTTAAAGGAGATGTAGAATATACTTATAACTTCAGTAAAGAAGCTTATGGGACATACACATTAATAGCAAATGTGGTGGATCTAGCAGGAAATAGTATGGAAAATAGCCGTGAACAAAAAATCAGGGTAAATCAACCACCTGTAATTAGATTCACAGAAATAGACGGGATAGCCTTCTCCACTACACCAGGGCAGGAAATAACTATCGAGCCTAATGAAGCATATGACCTTGATGGAGAGATAGTTAGCTACTTATGGACAGACGAAGATGATCAGGAACTATCAAGAGATTCAGAGTTTGTATATAGTAATACCGATACAGGTATTTATGAAATCACTCTAAAAGCTATTGATAATAATGGAGCAAGTACGGAAGAGACAACAAAAATAGAGGTTCATAATACCCGTTCAGGCACTTTATTCTGGCATGAAACCTGGAGTGGAAAACACTATATCGAAGGAGATATAATCGTTCCAGAAGAGTATACCCTGACTATAGAAGCTGGAACAGAGGTTGAAGTTATAGAAGGAACAGGCGGATATGAAAATCAATTATTGATAAATGGGACTCTACTAATTGGAGATAAAGAAATTCAGGATTTGCCTATTAGTTTTTATCTGGATAATTCCTTATCTGGAAACTGGCAGGGCATCTTTGTTAATGGAATTGCTGAAATATATAATCTTGATATCCAGGATGCCTTTAGAGCAGTGACAGCAGTTGAAAATGCCGAGCTTGAGATAAATAATAGTATATTTAAAAACAATATGATTGGACTTCATGTTTTAGGGCTAAGCCCTGAGATTAGAAGGAGTCAGTTTATTAATAACCACTTATATGGAGTTAAAGAAGATGCCGGTGGTCGTCCATTAATGATAGAAAATCTGTTTAAAAATAATGGAATGAACTACTATCATCATCAATTAGCAAGATATACAATGGATGAGCTGAATAATCTTGACGGTAACTCAGGGAATTATGAGGATTAGGGGGTATTGAGATGAAAATAAATAAAACGATTTTTTCTAAGTTGATGATATTAAGTATCATATTGGTTAGTCTTTTAAGTTTAAATTTAAGTGCAGGAGAGTATGAGAACACATATTTAGATATATCCGAATTACGTGCTGGTGCTAACACAGATTTTACAAGACCGGTAAACAATTTGTTTGATGGTAATAAAAACACTCACTGGTCAAGTATGATAGGGGCTAAAGAAAATTGGGTGGAACTGGAACTATCAGATAAGAGCCTTATATATGGTCTCTATCTTACAGGGAAGAAAACTGCTGATGCAGAAATATTTGTAGAATACATGAAAGAAGGGGTCTGGCACCCCTTCATGGCTCCTTTGATCAATGACTTGGACGATACGTTAATTGATCTATCATATGACGGTATAGTTACAGACACTATACGCTTAAGACTAAGAGGGGATAATTTAAGTACTAGTAGTTTTTCAACAGTAAAAGTATTGGGTAGAATAGCAGAGCAGGTCTATCATGCCATAGAGGTAGATTCAATTAAAGCCTCTGATAATACCGATTTTGTTTATCCAGCAGCTAATTTGCTTGATTCCAATACATATACTATATGGAAAACAAAAGTTAATTCCAATGACTGGCGTGATGCTAGAGTTGAAAAAATTAAAGACGATATAATAGAAGGATTTGACAGGAATAGAGACAGGACAGATTATAATTCAGATAATAAGGATGGTAAACAGGCAGAAGTATTATTTAACTTTGCAAACTATTATTACTTTGATAATATTAATATTTTCTTTACAGATAAGGCAAAAGGAAATCTGAAAGTAGAAGCCAACCTATCTGGAAAGTGGCAGCAAGTTGCCAATATTCCAGAAAATAAAGTTGAGGGTTGGTATAGACTTGAACTTACAGAGGAGATTGAAAGCAGAGAAATAAGGTTTCTTTTTGATGGCAGTGGTGATGGACTGGGTGGTATAAGTGTAGTTGACTTCTGGGGTAGAGGAAATTACCCAGGGAAAAATGATAAAGTAATCATACTACCAGAAAATCAAAATTATAATTATAGTAAAATACCTTTTAATATAGAAAAAGAAGAAATAGAGGACTATATCCTGGAATTTGCGGTAAGGACTGATGAAAGCAATGAGCTAAAAGCTGATATTAATGGGCTGGAATTAAGTCTAACTCCTTCCTTTAAGCTAAGAGAACATACTATTTATCAGACAAAAGTAAATGCAGAAATATTATGGTCAGGGAATAATTATCTAAGATTAGAGTCATCTACAGGAACTCTTAAAGCAGATAATTTGCGACTAAGTAGAATTAATGACAATAAAATAGAACATACTTTAGACATTCTAAATAAAGGACAGCTCTTTGAAAATAGTCTTAATCAAACACAGATAACCATAGATCTTAAAGAAGAAGATTATCAATTACCAGAATTTCCAGCCTTTCCTGAGTTTCCTTCAGGACTGCCTAATAGAGGATCTACTGTAATTAGAAACTGGTCAAATTCCACTGTCATAGATAGTGATGGATATTATCAAAGATTGGAGATAGATACAGATCTAATCTTTGATACCTCATATGGAGATAGGATTATACGGGTAGATAATTTAAACATAGGACCAAATGCCAGTATTAGTATTGCAGGTTCAGGTACAGTTTACTTATATTTAGAAAACGATCTAGACTTGAATAACGACAGCAGGATAAATCCTGATGCTAATGCTAAGCTTAAGCTATTCCATAGAGGAAATAGATTAAGCTTTCAGGGAGGAAATCAGGAAGAGTATAAATTCTCAGGAACCATCTATACTCAGGCTAATGAGATAAATATAGACAATGGGGCCAGAGTAAATGCTAGTATCTATGCTGATAGAGCTGACATTAACATCAGGAGAGGTATTGTTGCCAAGCAACTTATTTATACTCAATCAGGTAATATTAATATAAGTGATGGTGCAAAATTAAGTGGTACAATATATAGTAGCGGTCAGGAAATAAGATTAAGAGGAGGAAGCAGTTTTCAAGGAATTGAAGGTGGCATTTATGCACCTGATAGCAATATCTATCTTGAAGAGGGAGCAATTATCAAAGGTGAAATAACTGCTGAACCAGCAAGAGTATATATTAATCATATTAACCATCAACAATCACAATACAGTATAGTAGACAGCAAGAATCGTAAAGACGTCTATATAGAAGAAGTAATAGTTCACAGCAGTGAAGACAGTCCACAAGTTAAGCTTTATGCAAAAGTAGATAATAAGTGGATATCTCTTAAAAAAACAGAAGTAGCTTATAAGTCGGCTATCTATAGAGGGGATTTCCAGACAGAGCAGCTATTAATAGAAAACCCTGCTCAAATGGCAATTAGTCATCTTGAAATTAAAGGTTATACTAGAAATAATCAAGCAGCTGAAGTAAAAATCCTTAATCCTGAAGACCATCAGTATTTTTTACAGAATGAGTGGCAGAATGAAAAGGTTCTTGGCTTTGTAGATAATCCATCAACAGAAGTCGTAATAAATGGACAGGAAGTTTATCATCGAGGTCATTATTTCTGGACAGAATCACATAGAACTGGACTTCATGAAAGTAACAATGATATAACAGCCATTGCAGAAGATATTTCAGGACAGATTAATTATGATAGTATTAATGTATATGTAGATCATCAACGATTATTGACCCTGGATCAAAATGAAGAACTTATATATACTGAGCAAGAAATCTTTGCAATAAGTGGATATATAAATACTCCACTTAATCAACTTAGTATAAATGGTCAAATTGTTGAAACTCAGGGACAGAGATTTAATAAAGAACTTGAATTAAAAGATGGTTTTAATTTAATTGAAATTGAGGGCAGTAGAATAGATCATAATGGAATATCTGAATTTAGCAGAAAAATATACCTTATGGTTGTACGCCAGACTCAGGACTTAGATTTTAGTATAGAATCACCCTTAGATAATTACTATACAAATCAAGATAGTATAGTTCTTAGTGGCTTTATAACAGGAGACAGTCAGGCAAAGATTGTAATAAATGGAAAAGAAGCCGAGATAGATGGTATTAGATATAGATCACCAGCTATAGATCTTACAGAAGGAAGTAATACAATTATAGTTGAGGTTGTAAGTAATAGACCATCTATACCTCAGCAAATTACAGTTATTAGAGATAGTATATCTCCACAGATTGTAGATGTAATACCTGAAGAGGGATATATATCAAACAGCTCAATTGTTGAAATAAGTGGACAAATAATAGATAAAAGTCCGGTGTTTGTGGCCATAAATGGAGATGGAGTCAATATTAAGGATTCAGGATTTGAACATCAACTTCATTTTCCTGACGGAGAACATTTAGTGCAACTTACAGCAATTGATATGGCCGGTAATCACTCAAGTCATCAATTCAATGTAATTGTGGATACAACTCCACCACTGGATTTCGAGGTAGAAATAGATCCAGCGGTCTGGACAAATAATACCAGCCCAATAATTAGCTTTGAAACTACTGATGAAACCAGTGGTATTAGTCATTATGAACTTTCAGTAAATGATGGAGAATACTATGAAATTAGCAGTCCATATCAACTAGAAGATTTGGAAGATGGTATCCATGATATCAGGGTTAAAGCTGTGGATAATGCCGGCTGGGAAACTATAGCAAGTACTAAAGCATATATTGATACAATACCACCAGAAATACCAGAACATCTACGGGTAATTCCTGGTGATAGTCGTATGACTAGCAAATGGGATCCTTCCTGTGATGATGTAATTGAGTATAGATTATTTAGAGAGCCGCATTGGGAAGGTGTAGAAGGGGAATATATTGTTGTTGAAGGTACAGAGTATCTTGATCTAGATGTGGAAAATGCAAATACTTATTCCTATCGTGTACAGGCTGTAGATAGGGCATATAATCTAAGTGGAAAGACAGAATGGAAGCAGGCTATTGTTGGTCTTGCAGAAGCAGAGTATAGTAGAGAATATGGTAGTCTTATTGAATATGAAAATGTAGCCCTTGCCATTCCACAGGAACAATTACCGGAGGGTATAGATAGAATAACTATTTCAGAAATAGAAAGTGAAGTTTTAGAAGATGAAGCAATCAACCCAATAATAGGGCCTATCTATGAATTTTCAGCATATAAATCAGGGAGCAGCCAGCCTGAAGAAAATATAGTTATGGAAGACGGTTATATAGGCAAAATAAAGTATGACATTGATTTAATCCCAGAAGGCTTTCCAGAAGAAAACCTTGCTGTATACTATTATGACACAATGTTCGGCAAATGGTTCCAGGTGCCTGGTGCCGGGGTAGATAAAGAAAACAATGAAATATACTTTGTAACAAATCATTTTTCATCATTCTCAGTACAGGCAACAGTTATTCAGGATCTAACACCAAAGGAATACAAAGATGCAGGTTATTCTCCATTTAAAAGCTATTCCCAGCATGGAGGAATAACAGTATCACCACAGATGGGTACTGCCAGTACTGAAGTCACAGAGCTGGTATTACCTGGGAAAGGTGGCTTTGATTTTGTACTTAAGCGTCGATATGATACAGCTACTGCCAGAAGAGATGCTTTTTCAATAGCCTTGAATGTATCTATGGGTTTTAATATTTTTAGTCCAGATAGTGGCTCATTGGAAGAAATATACAATGGATTTATGGAAGAAATAAATTGGGCAAATCAGGCAACAGGTAATTTAATAAGTTTAATTGAGAAATATTTATATAATCAAGGGGATTTCGCCTACTCCATGGGACAGGGCTGGAGACTTAATATACCTTATGTAAGTTCAGCTAATAGTTCAATGATCTTAAGGACAGCAGATGGACAAAACCACTTCTTGAACGAAATGAAATTAAAAGATTTTTCTATTGATGTAGAGGGTTTAAGTAGATCACTAGAATTTGAACAACATGAAGGAATAGATTTTACTCTTTATGTTGAACAGGAATATTCCCCAATGGATTATACACAATTAGTAGGTTATGCTCTTAATCAGGATGAAAGTAAAGAATTTATGCATTTTTTAAAAAGTCGTTGGTATAGTACTGGGTATAAGCTAATTATGAAAGATGGGACCACCTATGAGATGGACGAATTAGGTAGGACAACAAAAATGATTGATCCTAGTGGGTTAAATGAAATAAATTTCCATTATGATGGCATAGAATTAAGTTATATAAAAGATTCCATGGATAGAAAAATTGCTTTTGATTATGAGAAAGATTTACTCTGGCCAAGAATAAGCCAAATAAAGGTGGAAGATGACCCATACGAAAGAGTAATAGATTATGATGTAAAATTGGATAATCTTTTACATTCAGCTTATGATGTAACAGGAAGAGAAAGTAGCTATAAATATAGCCCAGAGTTTATGTTTACAGGTAGTGCAGGTGTTAAAATTAATATTCTTAATATATTAATAACACGTTTAGCAGGAGATTATGGAGGTCTCGCAAGTTCTATGTTTGGCTTAAACGATATAGAGCTATTTGGTAACTTTAATGTACAAATGGTATTTCCCATGAAAGAGATGACAGCACCTGGACAGGGGACTACTAAATTAAGCTATGAGAAACCAACATTGATGTACGGAAATATAGATGTTAACTGGTTTTTAATTTTACCTGAATCAGTTACCTTTAGTGGTAATTTAGAACAATACTTATTAACAAGCAGAGTTGATGTATATGAAGATAATAGTAGGATAGGGAGAACTAATTATAGCTATGACCTTGATTATTATAGATGGAATCGGCCGATAAACTTCCAAACAATAGAGGATGATGGTAAAACGAGGACAATATACAATTATAAGCCAGTAGCTAAGAGAAGAGACCGCTGGGAAGATAGATCGCAAAGTATAGGAGGCGGGCTAGATGTAAAATTTCCTCTTAAATTCTGGCAAAACCATGTATTAAGTATCTTAGATAATATTGAAATCGAAGATTCTCAAACAGAGGAACTGCTGGAAACCCAGGAATATGAATATGATATAGATTTAATGAGACAAACAGAGGTTAAAACAATTCGTGGAGATAGTTATAGACAGCTAAATTATCAATACGACAACTGGGGAAATCTTGTTTATAGCAGAGATTATAGCAAAGCTCATGGCAGAGAAAATATAGTTGAAAACTGGGCAGTCTATCTCAACACAGACTCCAGAAAAGATAATAATTTACCATGGAGAAATTCACCATATAATCAGGGAGAAGTGAATGAAGATATTCGCAACCTAGCAGTAGCTACACTGACAAGAAACTATATACCAAAAACAGATGGCAGCCAGGAAACAAGCTATCTACAAACATACAATAAATACAACTCTATAGGACAATTAGAAGCAAGTTCAAACTGGAAAGTAGCAGCAGATTCAAATTGGCAAGATGGAGAATGGCTGGAAAGTAGATTTGAATATCATCATGAGCATGGAAGTATTACAAAAGTAATCAAGCCTGAAGGTCATATCAGAGAATATGAATATGACAATCATGGCTTGCTATCAAAGATAATAGAAAGAGATGTAGAAGATGCACAGGGTAATAAAGAAGATATAATTACTGAAATCGGTTATGAATACATCTCAGGCTGGAAGCTATGGGAGAAAAATCCTAGAGGATACGTCACAGAATATGAATATGATGCACTTGGTAGAACAGTTAGGATAGTCCAACCATCAGATGATGACGATCTTGACTGGAGACCTGATGGATCTACTCCAGCCTTTAGAGACGATAATCCTGTAACAGTAATAGAATACAATGATGATCAACTTTATTCTATTGCCACAAATGCTGCAGGAGGCAGAACTAAATATGATTTTGATGATTTAGGAAGAGTGGTAGAGGAAAAAAAATATCAAAGAGATGACTATGGCAATTATCAAGTAGCTGCACTAACAAAACTAAAATATGATGCCTGGGGTAATATTATTGAAATAAT
>JBBJJH010000039.1 GCA_037623315.1 Halanaerobiaceae bacterium ANBcell28 | reverse complement strand
TTTTATGTAAAATTAATTTGATAATTATTGCAATTTTAATTTGCTAATTTACAGTGAAAGTTATGAACGATACAAAAGGATCGATTACTTCAACTGCAAAGGATATTTTGGATCAAATAAAATATCAGGTTTCTGATTATGAGTTTAGGCTGATAGATGAGAATGACTATCCCCATCTAGATTTAAATTATTATAAAAATATGGAGCAAAAACTTGAAAAAATGGAATTTAGAAAATTAGCAGATGTTGATCCTATGAAAAACAAATATAATTATATGGATAAAGGAATTTTCTCCAGAATAATGAATAATAACTCTAACACTGTTTGTGCCAATATTGTTCAGCTTAAGTTAAAATTCTGGTTTCGTATATTAACGTGGTTTATGGGATATGGAAAAAACAAAGTTTATACTTTTAGGACCGAATTTTCAAATGGTATGTTTTTAACTACTACCACTATGTCTCCAAAAGCTTTTTTATTAGAACTTGATTCTCATTATTTTAGTAAACAATTTTGTTCACCTAAGGAGAATTTAGAGGATGTTTATGAAAAACATTTAAGAAAAGTCGAAGAAATAAAGCAGAGCTATTCAGTGGTAGAGGTCGAAAATGACACGACTGAGAAGATTTTTAAAAGTGTAAATAGATATACAAAAAGCGCCAGGGAACATTTGCAGAGTATCGGTTGGGTAAATAAAGAGATGTTAAAGCTTTGGATTAAAGATGATAAACTTAGAGAATGTATATATCAGGAGATAAAATATATACTTAACCAGGATGGTAGCAATATGATTAAAAAATAATGAAGAAAGAAAGGATTGTATAATCAAGTAGGAGGTCAGAAAATGAATGAGAATGCTATCCCTGTTCATTAGATATTTATAAGTACTGGAAACTTATAAATTTATAATTAATATTTATATTTGATATTGATAAATATCGACAGATAGCAGGGAATATAATATAATGAAATCAAATTTAAATGTGTGGTGATGTTTGTGAAAGTGGAAGTGAATTTAACCAGGTAATTTAATAAAGACCTTATTCCTGTGCAAAAAAAGACACAGGGTAGTCAGGGGAGGATTGCGTCTATTTTTGTTAGCTTTAATTTTCTTCTTCCTATTATTAAGGTCAGGGTTAATATCACTTCATATTTTGTAAATCTAAATATATTTATTATCTCAATATCGTTTAGTTATTGAATTTACTTCATAGAAAATTGAAGATAAAATAGACATATTGATAGCTTGTTTATTATTTAGATTATGCAAACTATAATACCTTTAGAAAATATAGTATTGAATTTATGCCGTGGGTATTAACCTGCGGTTTTTTGTGTTTACAGCATAATTTAATTTCTTGTTTACAGATGCAATAAAGAGGGAGGAAAAAAATAATGAATATATCTATTAGAAATGAAGTTGAGAGTGATTATAGGAAAGTAGAAGAGCTAACACGGGAGGCATTCTGGAATTTGTATGTTCCTGGCTGTGATGAACATTACTTAGTTCATAAAATGAGAACACATCCTGATTTTATAAAAGAACTTGATTTTGTCGCTATCCATGATGGTGAAATTATTGGAAATATAATGTTCACAAAATCCTTTATCGTGGATGAAGCTAATACCAAACTTGATACCCTTACTTTTGGACCAATAGGTGTATTACCAGAATATCAAAGAAAAGGTGTTGGTACTGCTTTGATTAATCATTCTATAAAGATCGCTCTAGAGCATAATTACAAGGTAGTAATTATTGAAGGTCATCCTCATAATTACTGTAAACATGGCTTTAAAGTTTCAAAAGACTACAATATTAGTAATCCTGAGGGGAAATACCCTTATAGCCTCTTGGTTCTTGAACTAGAAAAGGGTTTTATAGGGGAAGATAATTGGAAATATCATTCCAGTGATGTCTATAAAATTGACTCAGAAGGCTTAGAAGAGTATGATAAACAGTTTCCTTTTAAGGAGAAAGAATATAAGTATTCACAGTATGAGTTTTTACTTTCTTGTAGAGCCTATGTGGAATGATTATAATAATTGAAAGTCAATAACTTTAATTTTGAAGACTGTAGAAAGTAAAACGAATCCAGGAGGTTAGTGCCATTTATCCCCTACTTAAAAGAAGTGGGGGTATTAGCCCTAAAGGATGACCTAAAAAACAGGCCCTGGCAGTTAGCTCTCGGATAAATTGAGTTAAGATACAAACTGCGGTTTGCCTAATTTGCTTATCAATTAGCTAATTATTTTTTGTTCAATTCCTTTCTTTATGCTATAATTATATCAGAAATGGAGAAAATATGTGATAAGATTTTTTGAAAAGGTGATTCTTATGGAGATTGAAAAGGAAATTTAAAAAATTATAAATGACCTTAAAATAAAAGAGAATAATAAATTAGCTATCTTATTTGGTTCTCAGGCTCGTGGAGATTATAATGATAATAGCGATGTAGATATTGCTAGTTAAGAAACGAATTATCCATTCTTATATCTACTAAACATAAAACTGCAACTGATCTAGTTTTGCTTAATAAGGCAGGTTCTCTACTAAAATATCAAATTGTTAAATATGGGAAACCTTTATATATAGCTGATGATTTTTCATAAAATACATTCTTTTCATCTGTTCTAAAAGAATATTTTGATTTCCAATATTATCAGAATTTACATAATAAACTGTTGCTAAAAAGAATTAAGGGAGAGAAATAAGAAGACTTTATGAAAATAATCGTTAATTACATATAATAAATAAAATTTCTTAATCTTAGATGGAGGAAATAATATATGAATCAAGTAATGGAAAATATTAAGGCAAGAAGGAGTATAAGAAAATATAAGGATGAAAAATTAAGTAAAGAAGAAATTGAATATCTTTTATCTGCTGCTATGTCAGCACCATCTGCTGGTAATGCTCAGCCCTGGGAGTTTGTAGTTATTGATAATAAGGAGATTCTTAATGAAATTCCTAAGTTTCATCAATATTCAAGTATGTTAAAAGAGGCATCGCATGCTATACTTGTTTGTGGAAATATTGATTTAGAAAAATATCAAGGATTCTGGGTACAGGATTGTTCTGCGGCCACTCAAAACATGCTTTTAGCAGCTACAGCTAAAGATATAGGTTCAGTCTGGTTGGGAGTATATCCTGAGGAAGATAGGATTGAAGGATTAAGGAAATTATTAGATTTACCTGATAATGTTATTCCTTTTTCCTTAGTATCTCTTGGTTACCCTGCTGAAAATAAAGGAAGTGTTGATAGGTATTCAGAGGATAAGGTTCATTACAATAAGTATTAGTGTTTAATTCTGTGAAATTAGAATTGAATAATATTGCAACTGCTAGTTGACATTATTGTTAATATCACCTGCTAGATAGCTAGGTGATATTTTTGTATCCTTAATACAGGGGTGAGGAAAATGAACTTAGATAAAAATTTGTGTATTTTAAGAGAAGAAAAGGGTTTATCTCAAGAAAGGTTGGCAGAGAAGATAGGTGTATCAAGACAGGCTGTCTCTAAATGGGAGTTGGGACAATCATATCCTGATATTGATAAGCTGATAGCTTTAAGTGATTTGTTCAGGATTAGTATTGATAGGCTTATCAGAGATAATGAAGAAGAGTGTAGCTATAATGAAAATGAGCAAATTGATTGTATTGACGATGGTGTAATAGAGTTTCTTTGCCGGGCTAAAAAGGAAACATATGCAGGCAAAGGGGCAGAAACTAAGCCTTCACGACCTAATTCTCATGATTTAGAATATACTGAAGGTAATCTCAAGTATATCGATACATATTAGGAGGAGAAAAGTTTGCAGGCGAGGAAGCATTATGGCAAGATGATCTGCCTTTCTGGTCAATGAACTATATTGGAAGAATACTCGCAGAGGGATTTTCTGGAGATTTTCTTAAAGAGTGTTTGTTATTAGTGCCAAAAGAGTACCCATACCGCGGTCCTCTTGTTTATCAAAAAGGGGATTATAAATATCATTGTGTAGTGAATGGTGACTTTGATTGGTTTAAGGGTTATGAAGAAATATTTTGTAATGATATAAAAGTATATGAGTGTGTGTTTCATGGGGGTTATATTAACTAAGAGTTTTTGAGAATTTATAATAGAAATAAAAAAGACAGGGGAATATTTACATGAATATTAATTTTAATACATTGAAAGAGGAATTTCTTGAAAAGTTAGATGAAAATAAATTTGGTGTTTTAGCTACCTCAGTAAATGATAGGGTTTCTGCTAGAACTATGAGTATTGTAAATATAGGTTTGAAAATATACATGCAGACTCATCAAGATTTTTTGAAGTATAAACAAATAAAGAAAAATGGTAATATTGCTTTATGCTTTAATAATACACAAATCGAAGGTATCGCTAGAATAACAGGTAGTCCATTTAATGAGAAAAATCAAGAGTTTCTGGAAATGTATAAAAAATTCCATAATGGTTCTTTTGACATGTACACAAAATTAGAAGGAGTAATTGTTATTGAGATTGATCCTAAGATTGTTTCATTCTGGAAATATATTGACGCAATACCATATGTAGATCGTTTATATCTTGATGAAAAAAAAGCAGTTCGTCAGAAACAGAAAATATCAAAAACCTAATGAAAACACCATTTAAAAGTTTGCTTCAACTAGAGAGATTGATATATTAATTAAGATTCTTCATGATTTTAATACAAAAAGCTTATATTGAGTAATTTACATATTTCTATCTTGCATTTGAGTATCGTTTCCGTTATTATTATTGATAGTTGATAAGTAATAATACAGAATAAATAATGGAAGGAGAATTTACATGAAGAAAACAGATAAAGTAATAAAGCAGTACTTAATAACTCCTGCTGCAGGTAAAAGAATTATTGCAAAAGCTATGTTAAGGATTCCTTCAATATCGGAAGCTTTAAAGGAAAGAACCATCGTAATAATAGCTGGTACCACTAATGGCTATGTTGCAGAAGAGTTTCTAAAAAGTATCAATCAAATTGATGATTTTTCTAGAGAAAGATTTTTTAGAGGTGTTAATTTGCCTCCTGGCTATAAGCTTAGTGATACGGGAAGATTAGATGATGAAAGTAAATTTCCTGGTGATGTCATAATAGAAAAAGGAAAATTAATAAAAGGGAAAACTATATTTGATGTAGCAGATAGTTTGGATAAAGGCGATATTATTATCAAAGGGGCTAATGCAGTTAACTTAGAAACTGAGCAAGCTGCACTATACATTGGACATCCAGCTGCAGGTACTATACTTCCTACATATCAGACTGTATTTGGAAAAAGAGTTGAATTATATTTACCTGTAGGGTTAGAAAAAAGAATTTCAGGGAATATAAATAAAATTGCAAGAGTGTTGAATTCACAAGAAGCCTCAGGACCAAGATATATGCCGATAAATGGAAATATAATCACGGAACTTCAGGCAATTAATATACTCTCAGGAGCTGAAACTGAAATAGTTGCAGGTGGAGGTATCTGTGGAGCTGAAGGGTGTTATTGGATTGCTGTATCAGGAAGTTCTGAGCAGATACAAATAGTAGATGAATTAATTGATTCTACTAAATATGAAGAAAACTTTAAAATATAATGTAGATCATTAAAAAATATAGATATTGAAAATTTTTCTTGACCCATAATATGATCTATAATATAATAATTAAGTAAGATTATCCAAAAGGAGGAAGATTAATGATAATGTTAGTTCTTAAATAATTAATTTAACTTAATATTTTAAAATAAGTTAATTGATACAAGGGGTTTTTCTACCCACTTTTAAGTATCTAAATAATTTTAAGAACAACAGTTATCTATAAATATTTGGGTGTGAATATATCCAAATATTTTAAAGCCTTGTTTAGATAATCTATTTTTTATACATAATTTTAAATAATTTAATTCTAGTTTTTTTACATTAAGAAATACTAGAGTTGTTGAAATTTATATTTGAAATTAAATGCTCACCATAAGTAGATTATAATAAAAATAAAGCTTAGTTTACTATACCTGTAGAGGAACTGTATGTTCTTTTACAGGTATTTTTATGCCCCAAAAAGAACAAATTGGATTATCCATCTTATTTTAGTATGAAAATTTATTGATGGCAGAAATTATCTGCAGACAACGAAAGCACATAATTTCCTAGCCAATAAAAAAGGGTGATTAAAATGGATAAAAACAAATTGAAAGATTTTATTAAAGAACAAGAATTTTCAGGAGTTGTACGTATTGAGGAAGACGGGAGAGTGATTTTTAATGAAGCATATGGATATGCAGATAGAAATAATTTAATTGTAAATAGAACAGATACTAAATTCGGAATAGCTTCAGGATGTAAGTTGTTTACAGCTATTGCTATACTGCAACTGGTAGAAAAGGGAGCCTTATACCTTGAAACTTATTTAGATGATTGTCTTGATTTTTCTTTTCCTAATTTCGATTCTGAGATAAAGGTATGTCATTTACTTAATCATAGTTCAGGTATACCTGATTATTTTGATGAAGAACTTATGGATGATTTTTCAGTATTATGGGAAAGCACACCTATGTATAAAATCAGAAACTTAGAAGATTTTTTACCAATGTTTAGAGAGGGGCAAATGGACTTCAAGCCAGGAGAACGATTTAAATACAATAATGCAGGTTTTATTGTATTGGGTTTAATTGTAGAAGCAGTTAGTGGAATGAATTTTAGAGATTTTGTTCAAAAGAATATCTTTGAGGCTTGTGATATGAGTAATTCAGGATATTATGCACTTGACAAATCACCTGGAAATACTGCTTATGGCTATGAAAAAGATGAATCTGGAGAGTGGAAGACTAATATTTATTCTATACCAGTTATTGGAGGATCAGACGGTGGTGCTTTTACTACTACTGAAGATCTGGCTAAACTATGGAAAGCCTTATTAAGTTATGAGTTATTAAGTGAAGAACTTACAGTAGAAATGCTTAAAGATCAAATACAGGTAGAAGACGATTGTTATTATGGACTTGGAATCTGGTTGATTAAAAAGGATAATAAAACAATTCAATACTATATTTGTGGTGAGGATCCTGGAGTAACAATGATTTCATCTGTCTTCCCGGAGAAAAATGTTACTTTTAGTATTTTGGCAAATAGCGAGTATGGTACATGGGATATATCTGGCAAAATTGAGGAACTGATGGAACTAAAATGAATATTTTATGGAGGAATGTTAGATGAGTTTAAATAATAATTACATATTATATAAGGACTATAAAGATATTGACTGGCTTAGAGAGGAGTTTTTTGATTTTACAAAAAAGATTTTTGGTTTATCTTTTAAAGAATGGTATGAATATGGTTTCTGGGGGGATAACTATCGTTGCTATTCATTAGTTGATAATAAGAGAGTGATTTCAAATATTTCCCTGTCAGAATTGGATTTGATAGTTAATGGTGAGGAGAAAAAAGCAATACAATTAGCTACAGTAGGGACTTTGGACGAATATAGGGGTAAGGGCTTATCCAGATATCTAATGGATATGGTACTGGAAGATTATAAGGAGAAATGTGATTTTGTATTTTTATCAGCAAACGATTCTGTTGTAGATTTCTATCCGAGATTTGGATTTAAAAGAACAGCAGAATATAAATTCACAAGTAGCATAGATCAGATTGTTTCAAAAAAAGATATACTGGATAATAATTCAGTGGATACGGGTTTAAAAACTAGTGCTATTAGAAAGTTGGATTTTAATAATGATGTTGATTTAAAAATTATTAAAAGGCTTTTTGAGGAAAGGACTTTTCTTAGTAAGCGTTTATTTATTAAAAATTATTTTTCTATCTTAATGTGGTATCTAGTTAATTTTTACAGAGATAGTATCTGGTATCTTGAGAAAGAAGATATAATTATTATCTATCAAGTGGAAGATGATACTCTACATTTATTTGATATCATTAGTAAAGAGATGCCTATATTAGCTGATTTAATGCAATACTTTGATTTAAAAAATGTAGAGAAAGTAAGATATCATTTTACACCTGAATTATTGGGAGTTGGGTTTGAAAGTAATGCAATATTGACAGAAGATCCTTTTTTTGTTCAGGGAGATTTTGGCCTAGATGGTAAAGAGTTTAAGATTCCCCAGCTAGCTCAGACTTAAAATAGCAAACAGTCTGCCGGTTCTGTGTTTGAATCTTAGCAAAAATGCTTAGAATAATTCTTTAATATTTGAACTTGAGGCTTTCAAGTAGGATTTTATTTCTACTTGAAAGCTTTTTATCTTGAAATTTTTTTGAAGAAAAAATTTCATTATTATGACATTTGTCATACTAGAAGATTCTTTATGTCACTATTAAACACTCTTATTTATCTATACAATGTAAATATAGTTAAGCTAGCTATGAACTTTTCTAAAGGATAGTGGTGTAAAGTAATATATTAGCTTATTTTAGTGAAGATAAGAATAATGGAAATCAACATAAGGAGTTGGATATTTTGAAAAGAGTAATAATTATCGGTGGAGGTATTGCTGGTTTGACAGCTGGAGTATATGCTCAAAAAGCAGGTTTTGAGAGTATTATATATGAAAAACATAAATTTCCAGGAGGTGAGTGCACAGGATGGGATAGAGGAGACTTCCATATTGATGGCTGCATTCACTGGTTGACAGGTACTAAAGAAGGTAGCGGACTCTACAATATCTGGAAGGAAATAGGTGGATTGAAGGATGGGCAAATATATAGACCAAAATATTTTAATAAAACTTATTATGGGGATAAGGAAGTAATTCTATATAGAGATTTGCAGAAATTAAAAAAACACTTACTTGAAATTGCTCCTGAAGATGAGAAGGAAATAAAAGAGTTATCCAAATATATTAAGACTTTTGCTAATCAAGACCCTTTTAAGTATCTCGCCTCTAAACCTCCAGAATTAATGAATTTCTGGGAAAAAACAAAATATTATCTATCAATGATGAAACTTGGTTCTGCTTTTGCAAAACTAAGCAAAATAACAGTAGCTGAATATCTTGATAATTTTAAAAGTCAGGCTCTCAGAGTTGCTCTTCAGTCAATAGTACCAGAAGAATACTGTGCGTATGTTTTACCATCTACACTGGGAACGTTTATCAGTGGTAATGGAGATATTCCTGTAGGTGGTTCTCGTCTTTTTGCTGAAAATATTGCCGAAAAGTATAAAAAAATAGGAGGAAAACTTGAATTAAATCAAGAAGTTAAAAAAATACTTTTAAGAAAAGGAAAAGCTAAAGCTATTATTCTGGAAGATGGAACTGAAGTAGAAGGAGATTATATTATACCTGCCTGTGATCTTAATATTACCTTAAAAAAACTTTTGGAAGATAAATATAATGACCCTGAATTTAAGAAAAGATATAATGATGAAGAATCTTTTCCCCTTTCTACCAGTGTACAGCTGGCTTTTGCTGTAGATGATGATCTTTCTCAATATCCAGAGAGCCTGGTAGTTCAAACAGAAGACTTAGACTTTGAAGATGGTAAAAAAGATTTTCTGCTTATGAAACATTATTGTTATCAGCCTTCATTTGCTCCTAAGGGAAAATCGATTGTAACTATTACCTATAGAGCCAATTATGATTGGTGGAAAGATTTATCCAGGGATAGGAAGGATTATAATCAGGAGAAAAAAAGATTGGCTGAAGATATTATCAAAAGAATGGAGAAACGATTTCCCGAACTAGAAGGTAAAATAGAATCTATTGATGTGGCTACTCCACTTACTTATGAGCGTTATTGTGGAGCATATAAAGGTTCCTGGATGTCTTTTGGTATAACACCTGATGGCAAACAGATGATGCATGATGGTAGAATAGAGGGAATAAAAAATCTTTTTATGGCTGGGCAGTGGTTAATGACTCCTGGTGGTTTGCCTACAGCTGCACTTACTGGTAAATGGGCTGTTCAGAGAATTTTAAAAGAGGAGGAATAGAAATGAGGTGCTATTATGATATTGAAAGTAAAAAATCTAATTAAACGCTATGGTGAATTGCTGGCTGTTGATAATGTAAATTTAAGTTTAAGAGAAGGTGAAATTCTAGGCTTATTAGGTCCCAATGGTGCCGGTAAGACTACTTTGATTAATTCAATTATAGGGATTACTTCAATTCAATCTGGAGATATTGAAATATTTGAAATGGACATTAAAGAAAAATTGTCCTTAATTAAAAAGAAAATAGGAGTAGTGCCGCAGAATTTAGCCATATACGATGATTTAAAGGCAATTGAAAATATCAATTTTTTTGCCAGACTATATGGGCTAAGAGGTACTACTTTAAACAAAAAGGTGCAAGAGGCACTGGAATTTACAAATCTCTGGGAGAGAAGAAAAGAGTATCCAGGACAGTTTTCGGGTGGAATGAAAAGACGCTTAAACATTGCCTGTTCAATAGTTCACCAACCTGAATTGTTAATACTTGATGAGCCGACTGTGGGTATAGATCCTCAATCCAGAAATCATATCCTGGAATCAGTTAGAGAACTGAATAGAAGGGGAACAAGTATTATATATACATCACATTATATGGAAGAAGTAGAAGCACTGTGTTCCAGAATTGCTATCATGGATAATGGTCGTTTAATTGCAGAAGGTAGCAAAGCTGAGCTGAAAGAATATGTTCAGGAGGAAGTAATAATAAATATACGTGTTAGCAATCCTTCATACTCAATTGTTGATAATGTTTTAACTTTAGAAGGGGTAAAAGAAGCAAACTTTCAGGGAGATAATCTGATAGTTATTATGGAACAGCATAATTCCATATCAAAACTTATAAATACCATAAATGATAATGGCACAGATATATTAAATATTTCAATGGAACAGGCAAGTATGGAAGATGTTTTTTTAACTTTAACCGGTAAAACATTAAGAGAGTAGGTGTTGACAGGCTATGAATATATTATATATTGCTTATTATGAGTTTCTCAAAAAAATAAGAGATCCAAAATTCTTATTAATTATGATTATATCACCTATTATCTTGATATTTATACTTGGAACTACAATGACCAATGTCTTAACTCAAACAGACCATTCTCTGAAATTTTCACTTGCATATATCAATCATGATAAAGATGAAATTTCTCAGCATTTTGATACTTTTTTAGATAGAGAAGAAATTACTGAAATAATTACTTTTTATGAATATAATGATTTAGATAGCGCCTACAATGCATTTGATAACCAAAAAATAGATGGAGTGATTTATTTTCCTGAAGGTTTAACGGCTGATTTTATCAATAATGAGAATGTTAATATTACTATATATACTAATAATAATTCAGGATTGATATATGGTTTTCTTAATAGCTTTACTAGCAGGCTAAACTTAATGAGTGCTCTAAGTGCTGATGAAATGGCAATAAAAATGATAGAGTCTTTTGATGATTTTACGACAGAGAGAGGATCTAATCTTGAGCGGATTACAATTACTCCTGAAGAAAGATTACCAGAAGCTATAGATTTTTACTCTGTAGTTAGTATGCTACAATTCTTATTAATAGGCTCATTTCTTGGTGTGATGTTATGTAAATGGGATTATCAGTCAGATTTATTGCATAGATTAAAGACATTACCTATTGCCCAATGGAAGATATTATCAGGTCAAGTAATTGGAAATACATTTTTCATTTTTATTAGTGGTTTGTCTGTAATACTTTTTTCTAAATTTGTTTATAATGCCCACTGGGATGGTAATTACTTTCTTATCCTGGGAACAATTTTTTTCTTTTCCTTTTTTTCATTAAGTCTTGGCTTATTGATTGGAAGACTCTGCAAAAGCTTTTATCTAGCCATAGGAATAATGATAGTACTGAATCTTATTTTCACGACTGCCTCAGGAGGGTTTGTACCTCAAGCAGCTTTACCCTGGATGAGCAGATTATCACCAAATTATTATGCAAAGACAATTATATTTTCCAGTTTGTATGACTATCCCCGGGAACTTATGTACATTGCTGTCCAGGGTCTGGGTTTATTTATCATAGTGGTATTTTTATTACTTGTACTTAGTGGAAGGGGGCAGCATGATGGAAATATTTAAACATTCTATTAAGAGAATACTGGGAAATAAGATGAAAGTAGCCATATTATTATTTGCTCCTTTACTTTTTATATTGATGTTTTCATTCTTTACTGAGTCCTTTCTTAAAGTTGGAATAGTTGATTATGACCAGACAGTTGTGAGTGAGCATTTCATTAATGAATTATCCAGTCAATTTATTGTTGAAATGGTAAGGGAAGAGGAGATACTTGATCGTACTATAAGTTATACCCTGGATTACTCACTAATCATTGAAGAAGGTTTTACTGAAGAACTAATAAGAGAGAATTCTGCAGTAATAAAAGAATATTATTTACTGGAAAGCGAAAAGATTGCCCTGGCACAAGTGATAATTAACAATATTTTAAATAATTATCAAGGGATTGCAATGGCAGCCAATCAAGATAGTTATAATTTTTATAGGATTTTTGATCAATACACCCAGGATATACTTAGTATTAATTTAATCTCTTTAGATCAATCTGAAAAAGATAGAACAAGAATAGCACTTGGGTTTCTAGTTCAATTCATGCTTTATATGTCCATTATTACCTGTGGTGTAATATTAGAAGATAAGGAAAATGGTACTTTTTATCGCACCTTTTTTGCACCTGTAAGTATTAAAAGATACTATCTTGAGAATTTACTTGCTTTTATGGTGATTGCCATATTACAGCTTGCTTTTATTTTAGCTGTCTTGAGGCTAATATTTGCTTTTGATTTTGCGGGCAATTTCCTTTTAATATTTCTGATATTAGCCTTTTTTGCTATGGTATGTATTGCAATGGGTATCTGGGTGGTATCTGTTTGTAAGAAAAGTACTATTGCATATATGTCAGTAGCTGTAGCAGCCACCCCTTTAATTATGCTAGGAGGAGGGTATTGGCCAAGAGAATTTATGCCAGATTTTATGCAAAGTATTGCTATGTTTTTACCAACATCCTGGATAATTGATGGTATAGAAAAGCTTTTGTATGTCAATGACAATCTTTTAGCTATTTTGCCTGAACTTCTAGTTTTAACGATATTTACGATTATTTTTCTTGCTGCTGGTATGCTGAAAAAAGTTGATATTAGTGATTAAATGAAGTATGATGGTATTGGTGATAATATGAAATATTATTATATTAGTATTATATATTTATGGTTACTTATCAGTCTAATGACTGGATTTAATATTGACTACCTGGAGATTATCTTTTTATTGGGTAGTTTAGCTCTTTTTATTCTAAAAGAACGTTTTTTTGATAACTTTTTTAGTTCACTATGCTTTTTATTAATAGCAGTGGCTGGCCATAATATAAACATGAATTTTCTCTTGCTTGCTGCTATCCCGGCTTTTGATAGTGGGTTTAAGAAAAACTATTTGATGGCGATTTTACTTATTACTCCATTTACATATTATAGCTATCAGCTAGATATTTTGATATTTGTTTTGCCAATAGCCTTTAGTATTTTAGCTGGATATATTTATGGTGACAAACTTGAAAAAGAAGAAAAGTATATAGAGTTTTTAGATAAAGAACGAAGGCTAAGATATCAATTAGAGCAAACAAAAAGTCAGCTTTTGCATTCTAGAAAAGAGATAAAGCGACTTACAGAAATAAGAGAAAGAAATAGGATAGCCCGTCAGATACATGATAGCATTGGTCATAGTATAGCAGGTGTTTTGTTTCAATTGCAGGCAGCCTTGAAGATATTTAAAAAAGATGAAGAAAAAACTGAAAATATATTGAAACTTTGTCTTGAAAAACTTAGTGAAGCTCTTGAATTAACAAGGAAAACTGTCTATAATATTAAGGATTATCATCAGGATGGACTAAAACTAATCAAAGAAATTATTGATAATTTTGAATTTTGTCCCATTGAATTTAGTTTTGAAGGAAACTTTAATAATATTCCAGTTGATATTCTTGAGATTATTCTTTCAAATATTAAGGAATCATTAACAAATACCGCTAAGTATTCAGAAGCAGATAAAGTGAAAATTAATCTTAAGATAGGGAAAAAAGTAATCAGATTGTATTATAAAGACAATGGTCAGGGATGTAAGCAGGTAATTGAGGGTATGGGACTTACCGGGATGCGAGAAAGAGTAAATAATGCTGGAGGTACAATATCTACAGATGGTAGTGATGGTTTCTTGATAGTCTGTAATATTCCTTTTGAAAGGGAGATGTCTGATGAAAGTTTTAATAGTTGATGATGATTCACTGATAAGAGATGGTCTCAAGATGATTCTTGATATGGAAGAAGATATAGAGATTATCGGAACTGCAGTAAATGGAGAAGAAGCCTATCAGCTTTGTTCTAAAGAAAGACCGGAGATAGTTCTAATGGATATTCGGATGCCTGTCATGGATGGAGTTCAGGCCACTAAAATGATAAAAAAGGATTTTAAAGATATAAAAATAATTATTTTGACTACATTTAAGGATTCTGAGTATATTAGATCGGCTGTAAAGGCCGGGGCTGAGGGTTATATATTAAAAAGCCGTCCTTCAGAGAGTATTATTGAAAGTATTCGAGCTGTTGCCCAGGGAGATGTTGTCTTTGAAAAAGAAGTAGCCAGTCTTTTATCAGATATGGTAGAAAAAAAACAGCAAAAAAAATCATATCAGGACTATCAGCTAACTGATAGAGAATACGAAATTACTAAGCTTTTAAGTATGGGAATGTCCAATAGTGAGATAGGTGAAGAGTTATACATAAGTGAGGGTACTGTAAGGAACTATATCTCCAATATTCTGGGGAAATTGGAACTGAGAGACCGCACCCAGTTGGCGATCTTTTTCCTGCGCAACCTGGAATAAGCATACAGGGGACGGTTCTTTGTTTGCTATGTTTTCATTGAATAATTATATTATAATCTTTAAGAAATGTAGAGGGCCTTTTGATAGGCTCTTTTTGATTGTTTAGGAATTTGAAAATTTCAAAATATAACTAATTTTCTTGTTAGTTATTTAAAATATATGTTATATAATGTAATAAATTGCGTTTGATTGATATAGTAAAAAATGTTATTATCTAAGATAAATTATAATTTTTAGAAAAAAATATTTGGAGGAGAGATTTTTTATGAAAAAGAAACTTTTATGCTTATGTTTTATTCTAATTTCTGTTTCTTTAGTTGCTTGTGATAATAATGGTATAGGCGATATTATTGGTGAAAATACAAGGTATTCTTTGAATATCGAAGTAGAAGGATTTGGGAATGTTATTACTGAATCAGGAGAATATAATGCTAATACAACAGTAGTTATAGATATTGACCCTGAAGAAGATTCTTTTTTTGATGAATGGGCAGGTCCAAATAGCAATGATGTTCAATATAGAGATGGCAAGTGGAAAATATTAATGGATGGCGATAAAGAGATAACAGCTGTTTTTGATCTTAAGGTCAATGCAGTAAGAATAGAAGAAAAAGATGGTTATTATATGGTGGAGCTAAATTACGATAGTGGCCTGAGTCATTATGAAATAGGTGAAATCTATGGTAAAAAGTTAGTAAAAAAGATTAATGGTTTTGAAGAAAAAATTGATTCTTACATAGGAACTTTATTAGATCTTGGTGTTACTGAGGAACAAATGTTTATGGCTGTAGAGATTATAAAAGATCAAATTCAAGAAGAATATAAAGAAGAAATTAAAGGTATTGCATCTCAATTATCTGGCAATGTAGATCAACTGAATGATGGCAAATTATCATTAAATGAGTTGTTAATTTTTAATTTATTTGGAGATATATTTGCAGCTGATTCTTGCTCAGCCATATCTGTTTTTGGTGATCTTTCTGAAGATGCTAGCACTATTCTTGGCCGAAATCTAGACTGGTATGTTGGTAATGATGAAATAACTTCTCTACATGCAGTTAAAAAATATAGGAATGGTGATCAATCCTTTGTATCAATTGCTACTTTAGGATATATGGGAGTTATAACAGGTTTTAATAACAATCAGATCTTTGGAGCCCATTTGATATCATCAACTTTTCAAGACACATTGGAAGTTGGAACTAGATCATTTGCTATGGATTTAAGATATGCTTTAGAAAATGCTAATAGTATCGACGGAGTTGCAGATTATACCAATAATAATAACTATAGTGTAAGCCATCTAGTATATCTTGCTGACCCGGAAATAAGTAAAGTACTTGAAAATTATACCGGTAATAATGAGCAAAATCAATTACGAACTAATGCTTGCCAAATAAGGGCAGAGTGGAATATTCCTGATTCAATAGCTGCAGTTAATGCATTCATGTTGGATAGTAAACCTGATAATTTTTCTAATTTATCAGGAAATACTGCTAGATGGGAAAGTATAGTTAAAGAATTATCTGCTAAGGGTGATAATATATCTTTTAAAGACATAAAAGATATAATTACTTATTTTAGCGGAGATACTCCTGGCAGACATTCAGATGGTGATTTGTATAGTGTAAATGGTAATAACATTACAACTCAAACAATTGTTTTTAAACCAGAAACACTGGAACTAGAAGTGTTCTTTAAGCCAGTTGGCGACCTGCCTGCAAATCCTAATTTTGAAAAAATTGATATTTCTTTTGATTAGTAAATCTATATAAACCTATATTTTAAAAAAATCAGAATCATCTTGACAACTGAACATTTTTGTGGTAATATATATAGCAAAATTAAAACAAATAATAAATGCGTTGAATGGGAGTAGTAGAATATTAAAAGAATTACAGAGAGCCGTTGGCTGCTGTGAAACGGTATTCTTTTTCTATTTGAACTCGCCCGGAAGCGGCTTCCTGAAGAATAATTCTTAGGGTAAGACGGCTCCCACCGTTAAGAGGGTAGATGATTAACTGTCATTGAAATGAGTGAGCCTATTTTAAAAAGGCTAATAAGAGTGGTACCGCGGATATAACCCCGTCTCTATCTAGATATAGAGCTGGGGTTTTTTGTATTAGTAGAGATATTATAAGTGATAACTAAGGGAGTCTTGAAACTCTAAGAATGAGCTGCTTATGTTAATATGGAATAAGTATGTGAAAAATCTTAAAATTAATGGAAGAGGGAGAAAAATTATTCAATTTAAGAGGACTTAAAGATGTAACTGTGCAGAAATTACAGAAAATATTGGTTTAGGAAAAGGAACTTTCTATCATTTTTTTGATAATAAAGAACATTTATATATGACAATTAACAATAATATACAAAGAGAAATTTTTAATGAAATTATAAAAACAATGAATGAAACGACTAGTATAGAAAATAGTGAAAGTTTATATCAAATTATGAAGATTGTATTTGAGAAATTTAAAAAACACCCAATGATAACTTATATTGACAGCGAAGTCTATCAGAAATTATTAAAAAAAGTGCCAAAAGAATGTATGGAAGAAAATAATAAAAATGATAAATGGATAATTAATATGCTTGTTAATAAAGGATTTAAATTCAAATATCCTGAAGAAATAGTAATGAAGTTACTACAATTAGTTTTCTTAAATGCAGCTAGCTGCTTAAAAGAAGAAGATGGAGAAAAAGTTTTAGATCTTATGTTTCTAGCAATAAGTAAAGAGATAGTCTTTGATTAAGCTTGTGAGCTAATTATACTAGGAGATGACTTTTATGAATAATAAATGGGAGCAGCGATATATAAATGAGAAAATTTTTTCTAATACTTATTTTTACTCGAAAGAAGCACCTAATATTATTGTTACACACACCCCAATTGTTTCTACTACTGTAATGAGACCTGCCTATGAGGCATTACAGGAATATGGAGTAAATGTTTTTGCTATTGATTTTCAGGTACTGGCAAAAGTAAAGGAAGTATTGCTGATTTTTCATTAGAATCACTTTGCGAAGATTTAGATGAAACTGTGGACTTTATTAGAGAAAATTATTCTGATGATGTTCACATATTTGGTTACACTGGTATTGGTGGAATTTTTGCTCAATATTATCTAAGTGGTACTGATAAGATAAAGACCTTTTCCCAATTTGCATGTGCAATACATGGGGACACGAGTTCATTCGGGATACCATTACTTATATCGAAAGTATTACTTGGAATTATGAAAGGAATAACTTTTGTACGTCCTAAAGCTAAAATGCCATGGTCACCACCTAAATATACAGGATATAATGCTGAACTGGATAATAGCTTTTATGAAGATCTGGCAGAAAAATATCCTGAAGCAAAGAAAAGTGCAATAAAAATCTTTGGGGCTCTCTTTGAATCTATTATTTCAAAGGAAAGTAAATTGAAACAAGAAATCAATTGTCCTACACTTGTTTTTAAAACACTACATGATAGATATTTTCCTGCAGAATATTTTGATAGATATTATGAAGGCCTTAGCTGCAAGAAAAAACTTGTGACTTTTGATGATGTACATAATATTTATTATTTTAAAGGTGAGCAATTTTGCAAAAATGTTGTAGAGTGGATTAATATCAATAGATAATATTAATATAATTTTTAACTTGACATAAGACCAAATGAGAGCAAATGAAATGCACCTAATCTTATTTTATATCCTTCTAGTGTTACGAAGTCGGGAAATATTTTGCCAGTGAGTATAAAAGAAAGTGTTCAATAATTAGCACCAAAATTAAAGACAAATAATATCATGGTATTATCTAATATTAAGGGTGATACTATGAAAAAAAAGATACTTGGGTTTTTAATATTTACTTTGTTCCTTATGCTTCAGCTAGTTTTTATAAGTAACAATACTTATGCTTATTTTGATTTAGAAGGAATGTATAATGCTTTAGATAATTATCAACAAATTGCAGCAGATGGAGGCTGGCCTACAATTCCTGATGGTTCAAATCTCAAATTAGGTGATTATTCTGAGAGAGTTCTTATTCTTCGTGAAAGATTAGAAATAACAGGAGAATTAGATGATTGTAATCTAATAGAAGAACTTAAAATGTTTGATGAAGCTATAGATAAAGCTGTAAGGAGATTTCAAAAAAGTCATGGTTTGTTAGTTGATGGTATAGTAGGAAGAAATACTTTAAGAGAATTAAATATATCTGTCGAAAATAGAATAAAAGAAATTCAATATAATATTAGTGAAATGGAAAAATATCATGAACTATCAGGTATGAAATACATAATTGTAAATATTCCTGATTTCCATATGAACTTAGTTGATAATGAAGAAATAATTAAGCAAATGAAAGTAATTGTAGGTCGACAGGGGCATAAGACACCTGTTTTTAATGATGAAATCAAATATCTTGTTTTTAATCCAAGCTGGTTCATACCTTTTAATACTTCCATTAGAGATTTCATTCCATCAATAAGGCAAGATCCAAATTATTTTTCTTCCAGGGATATAAGGGTTTTTAGAATATCTGATGGTAGAGAAGTAAACACTCAATCTATAAATTGGTCTTTAATTAATAGGCAAAACTTTGTATATCGATTGGAACAGGCCCCAGGGCCTAAAAATCCTATGGGGCAGGTCAAATTTATTTTCCCTAATATTTACCATGTTTATTTACATGGGACTCCTGATAGTCACTTATTTAATAATTATATAAGGACATATAGTTTGGGTTGCGTTCGCCTGGAAGAACCTATTGAGTTGGCTAAAATTTTACTAAAGGACTATTCAATTTATACCGATACTGAGATAGATGAAATAATCGAGAAAGGGATAACAAAGACTGTATATCTAGAAGAACCTCTGGCAATTTATATTGTCTATTGGACTGTCTGGGTTGATGATAAAGGCGAAGTGAACTTTAGGAGGGATATATATAATCGTTTTTAAAGAAAACCAAAGGTCGAACCGTCCCCCGTTAGGCGCCCCGTTTTGGGGGCCTCCGTTAGATTTTAGTACTTAGCCTTTCAATTATTTTTTCCATATGTTCTTTTGCTGCACTTTCTGCTAACATTCGCTCTTCTTCTGATTCCGGTCTTTCGTCCATTATACCAGCAAATTGACTTACTTTTATTCCTAGAGCATCCTGGACGTTCTGGTCTGAGCCAGTTGAGCAGACTAGATAATAGCAGAGAATAGAATCTTCCTGACCTATACGATGGGCTCTGTCTTCGGTCTGGCTGTGTATGGTTGGAGACCAGTCTAGTTCTCCAAAGACTCTCTGGGAGCTAATTTGTATTCTTTTTTATATGATATATTAGCATTATCAAGTTTTATAGCAAAATAATTCTGTAGGATATATTCTTCTTTGACTACATTTACCCTGATTTCTTTCACAGCAAAGATTATTTGAATTGATAAATTATGTTAGAGTGTTTAACTATTATTAACTTAAGATTTAAAGCTCTACAGATACAGGTGTCTATTTGTTTTATAAATCAATGGAACAGATACGTTTGTTTATGTAGAAACAATTATCATTAACTGATACCTTTTTAGTTCTTACTTTAATCAACATAAAAACTTTATTTCCTTTGAATTCAACACTTGGCATCTGCCATAGGGTTAAGTATAAATTGTTACCCTACTAAAATAAACGTGATAAAAAAACATCAAATATTGAAGGAATATTCCAAACAGTAACGAAATAAGTAATATACTTACATAGTTTAATGAAAATATGTAAGTAATATTCATTTTATTTTATAAAACATTTCCAAAAACAAGGGGGCAATAATTATGAAGAAAAGGTTTATATTTTTTTTACTTGTTATTTTGTTTTTAAGTTTATTAACTGGGTGTGATAATGGGTCGACAGTAGTAAGTGAGAGGGGTACAATAGAAGGAATTGTAAGCATTGATGATGTGCCTATTGAGGGTGTAAATGTTAGTATAAAAGGCACAGAAAATTCAGTAAAAACTAATTCTTCTGGGTATTATCACTTTGAAGATTTAACACAGGGTGTATACGAATTGTTTTATGAAAATGATGTTCCTTATATTTATCAGTTACGTAATGTCGTTATTTCGGGAGGGAAATCAGTAAGACAAGATATGGAAATTTCAACAATGCAGGATATAGAGGATATGAAGAACTTTATTGAAAATCTTAAAGATCATGGAGTAAATTTGATGGATGTTGGAAATGACCAGATTGAGAAGATAAAAGATAATTTTGATAACGAAATAGTTCCAACTATAGGGGAAATTGGAACAAGATTAGGTTACATACAGTCAGGCTTTGTTTTATGGAATCTCTTAATGTATAGTGAAGATGAACCTCTAGTTGGTGATTTCACTGTTTCATTAAATTATGATATATACGGTCATGAGCAACTTGTTATTCATTATAGTGATCCGATAGATAATTATCAGGATTTATCTGAATGGAAATGGACTATTAGGCCTTATGGTACAGATGAAATAATAGAAATAGAAATGACTAATTTTGAAAACTTCTTTTGGCCAGAAGAAGAAGAAGATGTTATTATTGATGAAGAACATTATGATTTTTATGATAAAACTTTACTTGATTTATCTGATGTAGTTTTCAAATATAATCATCAAATTGTAAATAATCCTGATTTTAATTGGAGTTTTGATTTTACATTGGATTCAGAGAGTTATGAAGAAATTGAAATGATTAATGAATATACTTATTTTTATGATGATTATTATGATGGTGAAGTTATAGAAGAAATAGAAAGATATAGACATGATCTATATTTAACTCTCCCTCGGCTAGGAGAAATATCAGCAGTTGGTATTATAGAAGACTATTTTATTATTAGTGATTCAGGATTTGAAATTACTGACCAGAAAACTACTATAAGTTTTGATGCAAAGCTTTCATTTGACCTGGATAATAATAATTCGATTGGTTTTGACGGTTTTTTTGATGCTGGTCAATTTAATTATAGTGGGGGATTAGACATTGTCTTTGCTAGTTTTCCATCTTTTCATAAGATATTTGATTTGGAAGAATTTCCACTAATAGATTACTATCAATCACACGGTATGTTTAGCAGTAGTGCGTTTAGTATAGAAGGTTCTACTGAAGTTGAATTTGTACCGAAGAATGTTATAATTGATGGTAATGAAATAACTGTTCCTTTGCCAGAACTTATCAAGTATAAAGGTCTTTATGAAGATTTGACTGATGAAGGTGGAATTATATATAATGGTTCTCTAGAGATTAAATCAGGTATAACTAATTTTGATATAAATAAGGAAAAAAATGAAAACAACTACATGCCTGTAACTATTTCTGTAGATGGATCTTTGCGTAATATGGATTATTATCAAGCAGGAGATGTTACATTAAATATGAACTTGTTTAGAGAATATGATAAAATTACTACTACTTTCAGTTATAACTTTTCTGAAGGAAAATATATTGTAGGAAAATTGTTATTGGAGAATAATGAATTACAACTAACAGCACATAATGAACAGTACCTGAAGATAGAACTGGGTGTATATGATGAAGAAAATAAGATAGGTGAGATAAGTAATTATGATGGCACAGATAAGTTTGGATTAATTGTATTTAATGATAGTGGAGTACCTGAAGTTATTTTTCTAGATTCCTCCACAGTATCTTTATTACCATAAAAGGTTTATGCGACAGCATTATTAATATATTGCTGTCGTTATTATTATTATTATTGGGAGAATTGTTATGAAGAGACTGTTTGTAATGATATTATTATTAGGTTTAATAATAGCCTATTCAATTGTAACTTTTTCTTTTGACTTTAAGTATGATAAGTATTTATCTTTTGAGAATAATGAATTAAATTTGCAAGAAATTATTGAGATACATAATTTATTTGATGATTTTCATTTACTAAATAGTAGAATTGAGGATGTTTCGTTAGAGATTACTGATGATATAGATCTTTATATTACAAATAGGGATAGTTTTCTAGTAGTAAAAAATGATGATTTTTATTTGGGTTATATGAGTATCGAAGAACAAAACATCTTTGTAAATGAAGATATCATAAATTTTTTATTGGGAGAAACAGATAATAAGTATTCCAATTTAGAATTTCAATATAATATGCAAACTCTTAGAGCTATAGTTTTAGGAAATAAATTTATGTCTATAGAAAATTATGGAATAGACTTTTTTATACAAGGAAAATTACTACATGGGGTTAAGCTAGTTGAAAATAATTATGAAGGAATAGTACAAGAGAAAAATAATAGACATTATATAACTGCTTTTAGCGATGGAGTTAATACTGAATTAAATAACAATGGGCTTATAAATGACAGGGACTTTAGTAGTTATGGTTATAGTCTAGGATTGGAAATAAATAAAGAATTAAATAGCTATCTAATTAATTTTACTGCTGAAGATTTTATAAGTAAAATTTTTTGGAAAGATGTTTATACGTATACGTCCTATTATTATAAGAGTAGCCTTGGTTTATACCCTAGCCCTGACGATTCTCATAGTATCGGAAATTATTCTTATCAAAATTATGAAACTAGTTTAACAGCAAAATATGATTTATCGATTAGTAGGAGAGATTTTACATATGGTTTGAATTATAGGAAGAGTTTAACACCATACCTTAAATGGAATATTTTAAAGGAACCGTTGAATTTAACTATTGGATATAGTAAAGAACTTTATCACTTTGAACTCTCATATAAAAACATAAATTTATCTTTATATACAGAGAACATAAATCCAACTGTTTCAAAAAGTGCTACCGGAAAGTTAAGTATATTAGTGAATTTTTAGTAAACTATCTAAACAGGGCGAAGAAATAATTCGTCCTGTTTTGTGTGCGCCCAGCATGTGTATTAACTTGGTGGTAAAATTTTAATACAGACCTAATTGAGATTAGAGTTGAACTCAAAGGTGAATGTAGGAGAGCTTAGTGATCCAACGCTTAATCATATACTGGAATCAGTTAGAGAACTTAATAGAAGGGAAAAGTATAATATAGACATCACATTATATGGAAGAGGTTGAAGCGCTTTGTTCCAGGATTGTTATTATTGATAATGACAGGGGACGCTTTACGATGTACATAATATTTATTATAAGGGTGATAAGTTTTCAGCTTTAAAGAGTAAAAATTTTTCGAGTTAATTCGCCCCATAAATACAATATT
>JBBJJH010000038.1 GCA_037623315.1 Halanaerobiaceae bacterium ANBcell28 | reverse complement strand
TTTACTTGTTGATAACTTTTGGTTTGTTTACCATAAAAAAATGGGGAAACTCTATTTGTCCTAATATATTGTATTATAATTAAAGCGCAAGGGATTAGCGCAAACATCTATAAGCCCTCATCGTCTAGGGGTCCAGGACACCAGGTTTTCATCCTGGCGGCAGGAGTTCGAATCTCCTTGAGGGTGCCAATATGGAGGCGTAGCGTAGTGGTTTATCGCGCCGGCCTGTCACGCCGGAGATCGTGGGTTCAAATCCCATCGCCTTCGCCATAAATTATGATAATTAAGAGCTTACGACAGTAAAAGATCGTGGGTTCTTTTTTTAATACTATAAATTATTTTTCTGTAAGTAAGGAAAACTAAGAACTCACTTTATAGGAGGTCTAAAGATGGAGCTAATAGTTAAGAAAGTTGCAAACGAAAAAGAATTAGAAGAGATCTTTGCTTTAAGAGAGAAAGTCTTTGTTGGGGAACAGGGTGTGCCAATTAATATAGAAAGAGATGATGCTGATTCTGAAGCTGTACATATTTTAGCTAAAAATGAAGACAAAGTAATTGCTTGTGCTAGGCTTGTAATTATAGATGATTATGCTAAATTAGGTCGTCTTGCAGTTGACAGGGAATTCAGGAGAAAGGGTGTAGGTAGCGAAGTATGTAAGGCTATAATTAATATAGCCAGAGAAATGAGATTGAAAAAAATAATACTACACGCCCAATATCATAGTAAGGAATTTTATTTTAAATTAGGTTTTCAAGCTATTGGAGATGTTTTTTTTGAAGCAGGTATTAAGCACATTAAGATGTTTCAATACCTAAGTGATGATAAGAAGAATATAAAATCAAAAGAAGAAGAAGCAACATTAGCAGGTGGCTGTTTTTGGTGTTTGGAGGCTGCTTTTAAGGAACTGCATGGGATAAAGGAAGTAAGGTCTGCTTACTCAGGGGGAGAAGTATCAAATCCTTCTTATGAAGAAGTTTGCACTGGTAAAACAGGTCATGCCGAAGTAGTACGAATTAAATTTGATCCAAGTGTAATTAATTATAGGGACTTGTTAAAAGTATTCTTTTCTCTTCATGACCCAACTACATTAAACAGACAGGGAGAAGATGTAGGAACACAATACCGTTCTGCTATTTTTTATCATAATCAGCAGCAAAAAGAAATTGCTCAAGAAGTAATTGAAGAACTGGAAGAAACACAGGTCTTTGATAATCCTATAGTAACAGAGCTAAGTAAACTAGGAAATTTTTATCCAGCAGAAGATTATCATAAAGATTATTATAAGAGAAATCCTGAAAAAGCTTATTGTTCAATAGTTATAGCACCTAAGTTAGCTAAGTTTAGAAAAAAATATAAAAAACGAATAAATAAATAACAATATCGTTACTTAATTTTACAAAAAAATAAAGCCACAATCTTTTAAAAGATTGTGGCTTTATTTTAATTTTTTGGTTTACTTGGTATCGATATATCGCTTAAAGCTTTTCCTGCCTCCATATCACATTCATCATTTACAGCAAGATCACCTAAAGCAACTATACCAACTAATTTGTCTTGCTCTACTACTGGTAACCTTCTAACCTGCCTAGAAGCCATTAATTCGGCTGCTTCCAAATCTGACATATCTGGATTGCCATAGATCAAATTAGCAGACATTACTTGACTGACTGGTGTATTGGCATCTTTAGCGTCGGCAACATTTCTAATTGCTATGTCTCTGTCAGTTACAATCCCTACTGGCTTTGAACCTTGACAAACAGGAACAGAACCTACATTTAAATCTCTCATTATTTTAGCTGCATCTTTAATTGGTGAATTAGGGTCTACTGATGATACACTATTTGTCATAATATCTTTTAATCTCATCTTGAAAATCAACCTCCTTTAAATTTTAGGATATGTAAATAGGTATAGATTAATACAATTTTTTTTCAATATTCTCTTTTATGTCTGGCAATACTATATATTAAAGAAAACGTATCTAAAATTAAAATATAAGGAGCATATAATGAAGAAAATTATACTTGAAGGTCTAATAATATTGATTCTTTTGACAAGTTCTATAAGCATTAAAATAAATGCAGATACAGATAGCTTTTATAGGGGAGATATTTGGAATTTATTAAATTATTATAGAATACATATGGCTCTAATCAAATATCAGCAAATTGAAAAACAAGGTGGATGGCCATTGTTAGAGGAAGATTCTTTTTTAAGAAAAGGTGATTCTGGGAAAAATGTTAGAACATTAAGTAAACGTTTGTATATAACAGGTGATTTGCAGAAAAAATTATGTGACTTAGATGAAGAAGTGATTTTTGATAAAGAAATCGAAAAAGCTTTATTAACATTTCAGCATAGGCATGGCTTATTGGAAGATGGTGTGATGGGACCACAAACTTTGGCCGCTTTAAACATGCCTGTTGAAGAAAAAATAGCAAAGTTAAGTTTAAATCGTAAATTAATTTATAATTTGTTTGATGATTATATTACGCGTTATATTTTAGTAAATATTCCTGCGTTTCAACTCATGCTTATAGAAGATGGTGAAGAAATTATGAGAATGAGAGCTATTGTTGGAAGTACTGATAGAAAAACACCAGTATTTAATGATGAGATAGAATATATAGTTATAAATCCAAGCTGGAGGATTCCAAGGATAACAGCAGTAAACGATATTATTCCAAAGCTAAAAAATGATCTTAATTATTTAAAGGAAAAGAACATTAATGTATTTGATGATTGGACTGAGAACGCTAATAGACTTGACCCTACAGAACTTGATTGGTCAAGATATAATATCAATAATTTTGATTTGATGTTAGAACAGGAAGCAGGACCAGACAATGAAATGGGGAAAGTAAAATTCATGTTTCCTAATGAGTATTTAGTATATATACATGATACACCACATAAAGATTTATTTGAACATTATCAACGTGCATATAGTTCTGGCTGTGTTAGAGTTGAAAAACCACTTGATCTTCTTGCTTATACATTGAAAGATCACGAAGAATGGACTCAAGAGGAGATAAGTAGAGTACTTGAAACAGGTGAAACAGTAGAAATAGATCTTATCGAAGCTATTCCCATATTTATAGTTTATTGGACGGCATGGGTAGATGAAAACGGCTTAATCCATTTTAGGAAAGATTTATATAATCATAATTAAATTAAGCATTTTGGAAATTATTTATAAAAAAAAGAAAGAAAAAGCAGGAAATTTAGTTTTTTTAGTGAATTATTTAATTATTAGAAAAATATAGTACTTATATAAGGAGGAGCGAGTATTGATGATTTGGAATGAAAAGTTTGAAACAATGTCCAGAGAAGAGATGAGAAAATTTCAGGGCGAAAAATTAAAAGAAATGGTAGAAAGGGTTTATCATAATGTACCTTTTTACCGAAAAAAAATGCAAGAAATTAATATTGTGCCTGAAGATATTAAGACTGTTGATGATTTATCACGTTTACCATTTACAACAAAGCAGGATTTGAGGGATAATTATCCCTATGATCTTTTTGCAGTACCAATGAGTGAAGTTGTTAGGGTACATGCCTCATCTGGTACTACTGGAAAGCCGACTGTTGTTGGTTATACCCGCAAAGACATTTCTACATGGTCTGAGGTTGTTGCGAGAACACTAAATTGTGCTGGCATAGGGAGAGATGACTATATTCAGGTTGCTTATGGTTATGGTTTGTTTACAGGTGGTTTAGGAGTCCATTATGGTAGTGAAAAAGTTGGTGCTACAGTTATTCCGATTTCTGGAGGTAATACAAAAAAACAATTACAACTAATGCAGGACTTTGGTAGTACTGCAATTGCTTGTACTCCTTCTTACGCCCTTTATTTAGCAGAAGCAATTGAAGAATTAGGGATAGATAAAAATGACTTAAACTTAAAAGTGGGTATCTTTGGTGCTGAGCCTTGGTCACATAATATGAGAAAGATGGTGGAAGAAAGATTAAACTTAAAAGCCATTGATATTTATGGTTTAAGTGAAATTATTGGACCAGGTGTTGCTAGTGAATGTGAATATCAAGATGGATTACATATAAATGAAGATCATTTTATTCCTGAAATTATTGATCCCCAAAGCATGGAGGTATTAGCAGAGGGTGAAAAAGGAGAGTTGGTATTTACAACAGTAAGTAAAGAAGGATTACCTATCTTAAGATATAGGACAAGGGATTTAACTAGATTGAATTATGAGAAATGTCGCTGTGGCCGTACTTTAGTGCGTATGGAAAAATGTCTTGGTAGAAGTGATGATATGTTAATAATAAGAGGTGTCAATGTTTTCCCGTCTCAAATAGAGAGTGTACTTTTGGAAATGGGAGAAACAGAACCTCATTACCTATTGATTGTTGACAGGGTTAATAATCTGGATATTCTAGAAGTACTTGTAGAGGTAGAGGACCAATTTTTCTCAGACGAAATAAAAAAATTAGAAGCTTTAACTAATAAGATAAGGTCTAACTTAGAAAGTACATTAGGACTTACTGCCAAAGTGAAATTGGTTGAACCTAAAACAATAGAAAGAAGTGAAGGTAAGTCAAAGAGAGTTATTGATAAACGAGACTTAGATTAATATATATTATAACGCTATATTTTTAATAAATTTTGTTCTTAAGAATTTTTATTAATTTAATATTAATTTAGGAGGTTATAAAATGATTATTAAACAACTTTCAGTTTTTTTGGAAAATAAGTCAGGTAGATTAACTGAACTAACAGATATACTGGGGAATGCTGACGTTAATTTATCAGCGCTAAGTATTGCCGATACATCTGAATTTGGTATTATTAGAATGGTAGTTTCTGACCCTGAAAAGGGTTTGCAAGTGCTAAAAGACAATAAATTTTCTGTGAGTTTAACTGATGTTATTTGTCTTTCTACACCAAACCAACCGGGTTCTCTAGCCCGTGCTTTAGAGTTGTTTTCAGCAAATGATATTAGTGTTGAGTATATGTATGCTTTTTCTATGGATGAAAAAGCTTTGGTTGTTATTAGAACAGAAGAAAATGAGAAGGCAGTTAATATCTTGAAAGATAATGAAGTAGAAATGTTAAATGCAAGTGAATTATATAATATATAAGTCAAAAAAACACCCCTGTATTTTTTCAGGGGTGTTATATCTATCAAATACTATATGCTAGATTTAGAAGCTATCAATTATTCCCAAAACATATCTCTGTAACAGTGTTATATCTAGTGCATTAATAGTATTGTCATTATTTAGATCAGCTGCTTCATATGGTATATTATCAATTTGTCCGATCACATATCTTTGTAGTAATAATACATCCCTGGAATCAATTACACCATCTCCATTAATATCTCCCTTTTGTACGGGTTCAATTATATTATCTGGATCGTAAATTTTATAATTTCCACTAGCATGGAGCAGCCCTAACATATACAAAGCTCCATCATAGTAGCGATATCGACCTGTGGGGATTGGTGCATTCCATAGTGCTTCAACAAATTCCCAGGTCATGCTTGTTGTTGAAGCTAGACCTGAAACTGCATTCATAGCAATTAATCCTGTTGAATGATCAGAACTTAAAGCTTGCCCATCAAGAGTATATTGGTTTGCATAGCCACCGATTCCTTCATTATAAAAGAAAGTTTGGATTCTATCTGCAAATGTTACAGCCCAATCATCTTTAACCCACCACGCATAATCCATAGCTATATTTTGAGCTACACGCCAGGCGTCAAATCTGAATTCTCTATGTGTTCCTCCAGTTGGGGTACCATCAAACTCAGAATAATCAGGTGCTAATCCTGTTTCGGGATGTGTAGCATCTTTAAAAAATTCTCTACTTACTTCGGCAGCTTCATACCAGAAATCATTATTTTTGTCTGCCCATCTTGCCCACAGTTCATAAAAGGCTGGCATATGATATGATGGGTCAGTGAAAGTAGCAGCTTGTCCAATCGGACAGAATACAACCATTTTTTCATCTCTATTAAACATATTTACACCTACACCATTATCTTCCTGATGAAGCATTGCATCAAGAATATCCTGTGCTTCTTGCTTGTAATTATATATTCCTGTTCCATCTCCCCAACGATGTGATGCCAGAAATAAAGCGGTAGCAAAATATATTTCACCATCAGGTGCAGGTGTATTATCCATTATGTTTCCTGAGGTGGCAACTTGCCAGGCAAAATATCCTTCATACTCACCACTTTCATGATGCATATATGTTCTCGCCCAGTTCCATATCCTATCAAATTCTTCTTGCTTATCCATCTGTACAGCAATCATCATTCCATATGACATACCCTCACTTCGCACATCATTATTGTTAACATCTAATATATAAGCCATATCAGAGCCTACAGGGTAATAAATTCTTTCATCCTCATCATCTCCATAAAACAACTGTTCAAACGCTTCATTTATTTTAGCATTTATTTCAGCTTCACTTTTTCCTAACTCCTTAAATAAATTCCGATACTCCCCTGTTTCATAAGCCCCTCTTCTTGGTAGGGTTGGTGGATCAGGGATAAAAAATTCTCCGTCCTCATAGACCTCATAGTAATCTACAAATGCATTAGATGAGCCATCATCATTTATCCGTACCAATCTTACCTCCAAAGATCCAGGACCAGTTCTTAGTCTAAATTGAATACTTTGAGTAGAAGGAGTAGTACTAGAAAATGTAACTGCTCCGACTCTAGTACCATCTACAAAGACAGCCACAGATGCTGGTGATGAACTAGAAGACGAAACTCCTCTAAGGTTGATAGTGTATTCATAATCGTTATTGGGAAATGTAAAATAATTTTCTGCATAATCACCATTAGTATACAGAGCTACACCATCAAAGAGATCTCTATATACTGAACCAAACTGACCTCCAATATCCATATCTTCACATTCAACCCTACCCAAATAAACAGCACTTACTGATACACTGACAAGCATAAAAACTAAAGACAGTAATAAAACAATTAAGCTTTTCCTTTTAATCATAAAAACCTCCTAGAATTTTTTTTTTAATTTGCGTTACTACAATTACTAAATATAAATTAATAAATAGATAATCCAAGAGATAATTTAAGAGATAATTTAAGGAGTAAATTAAGTGGCAATAAAAAAACTCAGATTGTTATGTATTAGAAGATATGGCAAATTAAAAATTTATAAACTAATTTTATCACAAAATACAATTTTATACAATAAAGTCATTATTATTTGAAACTATAGACCTATCTTAATACCATTACAATAGAGTATGAGTGAAAATTTACAATAAATTTATAATATATTATAGGAAAATAACTAATAATAACGAAATAATAAAGAAAATTATTAATATCAAATTTCATACAATATAAAGGGATTATTTATCTAAATCAGAAAGATGATGACTTGTCAATAATTAAAAAAAGGATTTAGATTTCTTTTGTTTAATATATATAATACAAATAAAAATCAATGTAATAGATTATGTTTATTAATTCCTTATTTTTTAGGAGGGATTATATTGAATGATTATTTTAAAATACCTATAGATGTTTTTGATGATAAAAGGTTAAACGCAGTTGAAATTGGCCTTTTATCATATCTTTTTTTTCAGAGCGAAGAAAAAGAAATATTAGAATTAGATCTTGCTACACTTGTCAGTACTCTTAAGATTGACTTACAATTAGTGAAAAACATATTAAGTAGTTTAAAGGATTATAAGTGGCTAGTTTTTACTGATAAAAAAAATAATAGGGATATTGAAGAATTATCTCTGGATGATAAAATATATTATGAGTTGAATATTCCTTGCAAAGAAAGAGATCCTTACAATCAACCTGGTAGTAAGATAGCTAGAGCCTGGACTAAGTATTTTAGTTCTCGAATGATAAAGTATGAAGATGTTCAGGAATTAAAGAATTTTGTTATAGATGGCATGGAAGAGGAATTAGTAGTAAAAGTAATGGAGTATAGCTCTGAAAAGGTTAAAGATGGTAGAGTGTTTTATTATGCTAGGGCGATTTTGTTTGATCTATATAAAAGAGGAGTATTAAGTATAGCTGAGTATGAAAAAGAAAATAGAAAAGGTGGTTCTTCTAATGAGCAACTTTCAAAAGCTAATAGAGGCCAAGAAACAAGAACTAAAAGAAAAAAATTCAAAAAAGAAGAATATAGATAAAAGTAAGTATTATAATAAAGAAGAATCTATACAAAAAATATATGAAATATTATTTAAAAAAGCACATATACCAAAAGAATATAGAGATTGCTCTTTTTCTAATTTTGATCTAGAATTTATACCTGAAAATAAAAAAAGGATAGATGAGTTGAAAAATATTTGCTTAAATTATCATAAATATTTTCGGGAGACTAATTCCCATCAATCTGTTGTATTATACAGTGATAAAAATGGTTGTGGGAAGACTCATGTTGCAGTTAGTATGGGTAAATTAATCTTATGGGAATATGCTAAAATACTATATCATAAAGATCCTTTTAAATATAGAATCAGAGGTGTTATTGATGATAGTCTCAAGCATCTTAATGCACCAGTGTTTTTTATGAGTGAAAAAAAATATATTTGGTGTAGAAAACGTTTCACAACTGATAATGAAAGAATTCTTAAATATGTTGCTGACTGTGAAAAGGCTTTCTTAAATTCAGAAATTATTATTTATGATGACTTATTTAGATCAAGAGACACAGATTTCTTTTTTGATGAATTAGAAGGTATTATTTCACAAAGATATGATGAGAAAAAAGCTTTTATTTTTACAACTAATATAAACATACTTACAATAGATCAAATAGATCCAGAGTTAAATCCTTTTAATGAGCGAGTAAAACAGGGGAGTTATTTATTATCTAGAATAAAAAAAATGGCTAAACCGTATTTATATCAGTTTGAAGATTATAAGGATTATAGAAATGAAGGAGTATATTAATGAAGTAAATGTTGGGGAGGAATTAGATATAGATGTTAAACAGAACTGATATATTAAAAGATTTATTGGAAATACGTAGGCTCATTTATAAAAAGGAGATAAGTTCAGAAATTAATTTATCTAAAGAAGATCAAAAAATAAGGAGAGATTTAGATGGTTTAATTAAAGCAATTATTGGAGATTTTTTCTCTGAAGAAGATAAAGAACAAATTGAAAAAATATTACTAAAAACAATCTGTGGGGAGATTGACAGTGATATTGCTTTAATAGCGATCAAGGAGATAGTTGCAAGTTATTATGAGAAAGAGAAAAATAATGAGAAAGATAAAAAAGAAATACTTAAAAATTATAATAGTAATAAGAACAATAAAACTAAGGAAATTCTTCTTGGTAACTATCAAAATGGCTATAGATAAAAATAAGTTAAAAAACTTTTAGAAAAAAACTTGACAACATCAGTGTGACGTGCTAAAATTATATTTGTCTTGAGCGGGAAGCCGTAAAAAATGGCTAGCCTGCGGAGTTTACTATGCGAAGGTGGCGGAATTGGCAGACGCGCTAGACTTAGGATCTAGTGGGTATTCCCGTGCGGGTTCGACTCCCGCCTTTCGCACCATAATAAAGATAGTAACCCCGATTTTTGGCTTAAGCCAGGTCGGGGATTAAATTTATTATCAGCAAATATTTTTGCTTCTATAACATATATTTATATATACATATTAATATATAAAAGTTAAAAAGAACAAAATTATGCTCATGCTCATAGCTGAATCATTATTATTTATAATTAAGATTCTGCTGCCGGAAATTATCATTTAAAGAATTCACATAATTTCCTATGCGTAAAAAACATATTGATTGTAATAGATAATGAGTTTTTAGATACATAATAATTAAGGAGGCTTTTTTAATGGAAGTAGCTAAGGAAAGATTAGAAGGAAATAAGGTACAACTAAAAGTAGAAGTCGAAAAAGAAAGAGTTAATGATGCATTAAATAAGGCATATAAAAAAGTAGTAAAAGATGTTTCAATTCCTGGATTTAGAAAAGGGAAGGTTCCACGCAAAGTTTTAGAAGCAAGGTACGGCAAGGAAGTACTTCATCGTGATGCTTTTGATTTTCTTGTGCCGAGAGCTTATAGTGATGCTGTTCAGGCTGCAGAAATAGATCCAATTGATCAACCTGAGATTACTGATTTTTATATAGCAGCAAATGAACCAGCCACTTTTGTAGCTGTAGTTGAGGTAAAACCTGATGTTGAATTAGGTCAATATACAGAATTAGGCATTGAAAAAGAAGAAGTAGAAGTTACAGAAGAAGAACTAGATCAGGAATTAGAAAGAAGACAAAACCAACATAGTCAATTAGAAAATACCGATAGAGAAGAAGTTGAAGATGGAGACTTCTTAATTATTGATTTTGAAGGTTATGTTGATGATGAAAAATTCCCAGGTGGTTCAGCTGAAGAATATACCTTAGAAATAGGCTCCGGTTCATTTATTCCTGGTTTTGAAGAACAATTAATTGGCCAAAAAGTAGGGGAGGAAGTAGACGTTAATGTTGCATTCCCTGAAGAGTATCAAGCTGAAGATTTAGCAGGTAAAGATGCTTTATTCAAAGTTACAATTAAGGAAATCAAAGTAAAGAGTTTACCAGATCTTGATGATGATTTTGCTAAAGAAGTTAGTGATTTTGATACAATTGATGAACTAAAAGAAGATATCAAGAATAAGCTATTAAAAGAAAAAGAAAATAATACTCAAAGAAAATATGAAGATGAGTTAATTGAAGCAATTAGCGAAAATGCTGAAGTTGATATACCAGAAGTTTTGATTAATAATGAATTGGATATGATGCTTCAAAATATGCAGTATAGTTTATCACAACAAGGTATAAACATTGATCAGTATTTTGAACATCTACAAATTGATAAAGATACTTGGCGTGATGAGAATAAAGAGATTGCAGAAAAAAGAGCTAAAAGTAATCTTGTTCTGGAATCTATTGCAAAAAAAGAAGGATTTGAAGTTAGTGACGACGAAATAAATAATAGACTTGAAGAAATGACAGAAGGTAGTGAACAAAAACCAGAACAATTAAAGGCCTATTTACAGATGAATGGACAGTTAGATGGTTTGGTTCATAGTATGCTTTTAAGTAAGGTTATTGACTTCCTATCAGAAAATAATTAAATAGGAATTAAATAATACAATGCAGGTTTAAATAAAATATATTAAGGGTATAATGAGTTAAGAGGAGGTATAATAAGATGGCGTTAGTACCAATGGTTGTAGAACAAACAAATAGAGGAGAACGTTCTTACGATATTTATTCAAGACTCTTAAAAGATAGGATAATTATCTTAGGTGATCAGGTAACAGATCAGTTAGCCAACATAATTATAGCCCAACTACTTTTTTTAGATGCGGAAGACCCAGATAAGGATATATTCTTATATATTAATAGTCCGGGGGGTTCTGCCACTGCTGCTTTAGCTATGTATGACACTATTCAACATGTTAAATCTGATGTTTCAACTATCTGTATGGGGCAAGCGGCTAGTGCGGGCGCATTGCTTTTAGCTGCAGGAACTAAAGGTAAAAGATACGCTTTACCTTACTCGCGAATTATGATACATCAACCAGCAGGTGGAGCACAGGGAAAAGCAACTGAAGCAGAAATTCATATTAAAGAATTATTAAGAATTAGAGAAATTCAAAATGAATTATTAAGCAAACATACTGGTCAAGAAATTGAAAAAATTAGAAAAGACGTAGAGCAAGATTTCTTTATGTCAGCAGATGAGGCAGTAGAATATGGATTAATCGATAGTGTAATGATTAGAAACGAACTAAAAGAAAAGTAACCCTAAGAGGTGATTTAATGTTTAAATTTGGAGACGAAAAGGGCCAATTGAAATGCTCTTTTTGTGGAAAATCACAAGACCAGGTTCGCAAACTAGTTGCAGGCCCTGGAGTATATATATGTGATGAATGTATTGAGCTATGTAATGAAATAATCGAAGAAGAATTAAATGATGATTTAGATCTTGATATACGAAATATACCAAAACCTAAAGAAATTAAAAAAATATTGGATCAATACGTGATCGGTCAAGAAAGAGCTAAAAAATCTTTATCTGTAGCAGTCTATAATCATTATAAAAGAGTAAACTCAGATATGAAAATTGATGATGTTGAACTTCAAAAAAGTAATATTTTAATGGTTGGACCTACAGGATGTGGTAAGACGCTCTTAGCTCAAACATTGGCAAGAATTTTAAATGTACCATTTGCTATTACCGATGCCACATCTTTAACAGAAGCAGGATATGTTGGTGAAGATGTAGAAAATATACTTCTAAAACTTATTCAAGCAGCTGATTATGATATTGAAAAGGCTGAAAGAGGTATTATCTATATTGATGAGATAGATAAAGTGGCACGTAAGTCTGAAAATCCTTCAATAACTCGCGATGTTTCAGGTGAAGGAGTACAACAGGCATTGTTGAAAATTCTAGAAGGAACAGTAGCTAGCGTTCCTCCACAAGGTGGACGCAAGCATCCCCATCAAGAGTTTATTCAAATAGATACAACAAACATCTTGTTTATAGCAGGTGGAGCTTTTGATGGCTTAGAAAAAGTTATTAAATCTAGGGTTCGCAATAAAGTAATGGGTTTTGGTGCTGAAATTGAAAGTAAAGATGAGCAAAATTTAGGTGAAACTTTAAAACATATCTTACCAGAAGATTTATTAAGATATGGATTGATACCAGAATTTATTGGTCGACTACCACTTATCGTAACTTTAAACGAATTAGTAGAAGATGACTTAGTACAGATTCTAACACAACCTAAAAATGCTTTAATAAAACAATATACTAAGTTTTTTGAAATGGACGATGTAGAATTAGAATTTACAGAAAAGGCTTTACAGGCAATTGCTAAAAAAGCAATTGATAGGAATACTGGTGCAAGGGGATTGCGTGCAGTTGTTGAAGATGCAATCTTGGAAATAATGTACGATTTACCTTCTGAGCCAGCAATTAAAAAGTGTGTAATAACAGATGAAGTTATTACTGATAGTAAAACACCAGAGTTACATCGTTTAGATGACAAAGAAGAAAGTGCATAAAAGTCTAAATGAATAATGAGTGAAATAGATAAAAGTCCTTTCTTTGTATTGAAGAAAGGACTTTTATGTTTTTGCTGGGGAATATCAATCTTATGCTAGAATATTTTAATAGATTTCTTGCTTTTTTGGTTAAGTTTTCTAAATTTAGGATATAATAAATTATGTAAACTTAAAAAGGGGGCAAGAAATATGGATTTATCTTTATTTACAATACTGTCATTGATACAGTTTTTCTTTGCGGTTGTTATTGGTTTGTATTTTTGGAATATGTTAAAAAATCAACAAGGAACTAAAAAAGCAGTTATTAAAGAATCTAAAACTGAAATGAATAAATTACGTGCTATGAGAAGGGTTTCTCTAACTAAACCTTTATCAGAGAAGACTAGACCTGCAAGCTTTAAAGATATCGTTGGCCAAGATGAAGGTGTACGTGCACTAAAAGCAGCTATATGTGGTCCAAACCCACAACATGTAATAATTTACGGACCACCAGGAGTAGGCAAAACTGCAGCTGCCAGGCTTGTTCTTCAGACAGCTAAAGGCTCACCAATATCTCCTTTTAAAAGAGATTCCAAATTTATTGAAATTGATGCAACAACAGCTAGATTTGATGAAAGAAGTATAGCCGACCCATTAATAGGTTCAGTACATGACCCTATTTATCAAGGTGCAGGGGCTATGGGAGTAGCGGGGATACCTCAGCCTAAACCAGGAGCCGTAACTAAAGCCCATGGTGGAATACTATTTATAGATGAAATTGGTGAACTTCACCCTATCCAGTTAAACAAATTACTCAAAGTATTAGAGGATAGAAAAGTGTTTTTAGAAAGTGCCTATTATAGTGAAGAAGACAGCAATGTTCCCCAGTACATACATGATATATTTCAAAATGGCTTACCAGCTGATTTTCGACTTATTGGCGCAACAACTAGACAACCACATGAAATACCACCTGCTATAAGATCACGTTGTTTAGAAATATATTTTAATGAATTATCTGCACAACAATTAAAAATTATATCAGAAAATGCTGTGGAAAAAATAAATTTTGATATAAATAATAAAGCATTAGAATTAATAGTAAAATATGCGAATAGTGGTAGAGAAGTTGTTAACATGATACAATTAGCTGGCGGAATAGCCTTAAGTGAAAGTAGAAGTGATATTATAATTGATGATATTGAGAGAGTTATAAATAGTGGTCGATACACTCCTAGACCAGATAAAAGGATCCATGAGTTTCCTCAGATAGGAGTTGTTAATGGACTTGCTGTACATGGTGCTAATACAGGAATATTATTAGAATTAGAAGTATCAGCTATTAGGGTTGCTCCAGGAAAAGGAGAAGTTAGAATTACTGGTGTTATAGATCAAGAGGAGATGGGTGGACATGGGCGTACTGTTAGACGTAGGAGCATGGCAAAAGAATCTGCCGAAAACGCCATTACTGTTTTAAGAAGAATGATAAGTATTAATCCTTACGATTATGATATACATATTAATTTTCCTGGTGGTTTGCCTATTGATGGTCCTTCAGCAGGTGTTTCAATGGCTGTAGCTATATACTCAGCATTAACAAACAATCCTGTTAATAATAATACAGCTATGACAGGTGAAGTATCTATACGTGGATTGATAAAACCTGTTGGAGGAGTTCCAGCAAAAGTAGATGCTGCTTTAAAATCAGGTGCTAAAAAGGTAATAATTCCTGAAGAAAATTATCAAAGTATATTTAGTAAAATAGATGGTATTGAAATTATTCCTGTAAGAACATTAGAAGAAGCAATTGAAAATTCTATGACAATTAGAGAAGAAGATAGGACGAAAATGATTAGTTCAGATACTTTAATGACTGTCTCTCAATAATTAAATACAATAACACAATATTAAATATGCTAGATATCTACTTTTTATTAAACATTTTATGAAAAAAATACTTTCTTATTTAAGAATTAGACCAGTATAACCTCGCTCACTATGGGCGAGGTCATTAGATTTTATTCCTATAGATTAAAATCACATTGTTTAGCATGCGTAGTATAATATATTTTGTATTTTTTTTGAAAAAATATTATTTTATTCAGTAATAAGCAGGAAAATTCGTACTTTGAGAGAACTTTAATATTGAGGTGAGTTATTATGCTAGAGGATAAAACAAAGGATAATAAAAAAGAGATTGAAAAAGAAAACAAAATACTAGAGTTGCCTTTATTAGCATCTCGGGCTGTAGTTGTATTTCCACATATGGTTGTTCCTTTATTGGTAGGTCGTGATAAATCTATAGAAGCACTTGAAATCGCAATGCTTGAAGAAAAGCAGATTATTGTTACTGCACAAAAGGATGAGACAGTAGAAGATCCTGAAAAAGATGATTTATACAAAATTGGAACAATAGCAGAAGTAAAGCAATTAGTTAAATTACCGAATGGTATGATTAAAGTAATTGTTGAAGGAGTTGAACGCGGCAAAGTAATAGATTTTCACGAAGAAGAAGAATATTTCTTAGTAAGTGTAGAGCCATTTCTTGATGAAGAAGTGGAAATAGATTTAGAAAAAAAAGCATTAATGCGCTCAGTTTTAGATGCTTTTCAAGATTATGTTAAGTATAATCGTAATTTACCAGCTGAAACAATGTTGAGTGTTAATAATATTGAAAAACCTGATAGATTAGCTGATATTATAGCATCACATTTAGAACTTAAGTTTAAAGATGAACAAGACCTTTTAGAAGCTTTAGATATTTCAAAAAGGATGGAGAAGTTAATTTCACTTATAAATGATGAAATAGAGATTCTAAAAGTTGAACAAGAAATACAAAAAAAAGTAAAAAAACAAGTGGAAAAGACACAAAAAGAATATTATTTACGCGAGCAGTTAAAGGCAATTAAAGAAGAACTAGAATTAGAAACAGATGACCCAGAGATATTAGAATATCAAAAGAAAATAGATGAATTAGATTTACCAGATAAGGTCTCTGAAAAAATTGATGAAGAGATAAAAAAATTAAAAAGAACTTCCAATATGTCTCCAGAAGCAACAGTTATTAGAAATTACCTTGATTGTATTTTAGATCTACCATGGGGTCAGTATAATGAAACTGAAATAGATATTAAAGAGTCAGAGAAAGTACTTGATGAAGATCATTATGGTCTAAAAGATGTTAAAGAAAGAATTTTAGAGTATTTAGCAGTGCGAAAATTATCTCCCAATAAAAAAGGGCCTATTTTATGTTTGATTGGTGCTCCAGGTGTAGGTAAAACTTCTCTTGGAAGATCTATAGCCAGGGCATTAAACAAAGAGTTTGTTAGGATATCTTTAGGTGGAGTTAGAGATGAAGCTGAAATACGTGGTCACCGTAGAACCTATATAGGATCTAGACCAGGTAGGATTATTAATGCTATGCGAGAAGCTGGTAGTAAAAATCCTGTATTTTTATTGGATGAAGTAGATAAAATGACCGCTGACTTTAGAGGTGATCCAGCAGCAGCTTTATTAGAAGTGCTCGATCCAGCTCAAAATAGCGATTTTATTGACCATTATTTAGAAGTACCTTTTGATTTATCACAGGTATTATTTATTACAACTGCAAATGTAGCTTATCCCATTCCAGCTCCACTAATGGATAGAATGGAAGTTATTGAAATTCCAGGATATACAGATTCGGAAAAAATAAAGATTGCAGAAAAGCATCTTATACCTAGAATTAGTAAAGAACATGGTTTGAGTATAGAGGAAATGAATATTTCAAGAAACGCTATACATAGAATAATTCGCGAATATACTCGAGAAGCAGGTGTAAGAAATTTAGAAAGAAAGTTGTCTGCGGTTACTAGAAAAGTTAGTAAAGAAATAGTTGAAGGAAGAGAACGTCAAGCTCGTATTAGTAGACAAAACGTAGAGAAGTATTTAGGAGTTCCTCGTTTTAAAGAAGAAAAGGCTGAAAAAGAGAATAGAGTTGGAGTAGCTACAGGTATGGCCTATACTCAAGCTGGTGGTGATATCTTAGATATAGAGGTTGCGGTTGTACCAGGTAAAGGTAAGTTGATGTTAACTGGTTCATTAGGAGATGTTATGAAAGAGTCTGCACAGGCAGCTTTAAGTTATATCCGTTCTAAATCAAAAATTTTGGACTTGGAAGAAGATTTCTACGAAAAATACGATTTACACATTCATGTACCTCAAGGAGCCATTCCAAAAGATGGTCCATCTGCGGGAATAACTATTGCATCTGCCATTGCTTCTTCTTTAAGTAACCGTCCTTTAAGAGGTGACTTTGCAATGACTGGTGAGATTACCTTAAGGGGAAGGGCCTTGGCTGTTGGTGGAATTAAGACAAAAGTACTCGCTGCCAGGCGTGCAGGAATTAAAAAAGTTATTTTGCCAAAAGATAATAAAAATAACTTTCAAGAAATTGATGAGAAAATAAGAAAAGATATAGAGGTTCATTTTGTTGAACATATGGATAAGGTTTTAGAATTGATATTAATGGATGGTGAAATTAATAATGAAAGTTAAATCTCCCCAATTTGTAACAAGTGCGTTTGATTATAAAGGTTATCCAGAGCATAATTTTCTTGAAATTGCTTTTTCAGGAAGGTCTAATGTTGGTAAATCGTCTATGATAAATAAACTTTTAAATCGCAAAAAGCTTGCCAGGACTAGCGCTCAGCCTGGTAGGACTCAAAGTATAAACTTTTTTAATATAGATGAGAAGTTCTTTCTTGTTGATTTACCTGGATACGGCTTTGCGAAAGTACCGAAAAAAGTTAAAGACGAATGGGGTAAATTGATAAATGGTTATCTTCATAATCGTCCTAATCTAGCGGGTGTTGTACAGATAGTTGATGCAAGGCATAAACCTAGTAAAGATGACCAGATGATGGTTGAATGGCTTTTAGCAGCTGGTTTTCCTACTTTAATAGTTGCTACTAAGGTTGATAAAATTTCTAAATCCCAGAGGGCCAAGCAGGAAAAAATAATTAGACATACCTTGGGTTTGGATTATGATAATCCATTTTGCTTTTTTTCTGCAAAAACTGGTGAAGGAGATGGAAGGGTAAGCAGTTTTATATTAGGTCTATTAGAATAGTATAGCTTTGCCTTTAGCATAGATCAATAAGATTTGGAGAATAAGGTGATTATTAATGGAGGATAGAGCTTATACTGCATCTTTTGCTACTATATATGATGATATAATGGGAGGTGTCCCTTACACTATTTGGTATGATTATCTGCACGATATAATGAATTACTATCAATTTGAAGCAAAAAAAGTCTTAGAATTAGCATGTGGAACTGCAAATATGAGTCTTCTTTTTGCTAGAAATGCATATCAAGTAAGTGGACTGGATATTTCTAATGAAATGTTGAGTATCGCAGCAAAAAAAATAGAGTCAGCTGGGCAAAGTATTGATTTGATTCAAGGAGATTTAAAAGATTTTAACTTAAAAGATAAATTTGATTTAGTATTTTGCCTTTTTGACAGTATGAATTATATATTAGATATTAATAGTTTACAGAAGGTGTTTCAAAATACTTATAATGTGCTCAAAAAAGATGCTTGCTTTATATTTGATATGAATACTATCAATAGATTAATGAGCATCAAGGAGGGTACAACTGTATTAAATGGTGATAATTATTCCTGTATCTGGGAGGACATTGTTGATAAAACTAATGGATTATGGAAGGTTAAATTAAAAATCTATTTATATGATAAAGGGGATTACTTTGAAGAGTTTCATCAAGAACGTGGGTACCCTATTAGAGATGTGATACAAAGTTTAAAAAAGGTAGGTTTTAAGCAAGTAGATGTTTATAATGCTTATACTTTTAAAAAAGCCAAAGAAAAAGATAATCGGATATATTATGTAGCATTTCTTGAAGAAAGAAAAAATTATGAAAAGCCTGTCTTTCTAAAAACGGCTAAGCATATGAAGTGGAAAGTTAGGAAAATATTCAGTTCTTCTATATAGTTATCTAGTACCTATTAAAATGAGAATTACACCTAAAGCTATTAGCACTATATTTTTAATATTTATTTGAGTGCTAATATCAACTAATCCTATAAAAGTTACTAATATCAGGATGATAGGGCCTACCATACCTAAAAAAGCATTAATTCTTATTGCGGTTTGCACACTTTTAAAATGGTACATTAAATAAGCCGCACTTAGTTCAATTAAGCTTGAAATGATTCTTAAAGTAATCATCGCATAAAGTATGTTTTCTATTTTAAACATTTTAGTCCCCCTAGGTTTAAAGATGAAGTTTGAATTATAAATTAATATGCTTTAATTAAATATATGATTTTAAAATATACTTATATTCGTTTATTTAGCTAAGAAGATAAATTATTTGAATAAAAAAGGCTATCTCAAAATAAATTGAGATAGCCTTTTAAATTTCAAAACATAAGTTTTCGTTTTTATCTTATTAATTGGCATTTAAAAAACGAACTAATTTTGATCAATCTTTACTTTATTACTGTTAACTAGCTTTTCAAAATCTTGATTTTTATTTTTCTTTTTACCCCAAAGAGTTTTCTTTAACCATGGAAATAAATAATAATCTACACTTAATGATTGCCCAGCACCAATACATGCAATAGAAGCAAATAAGTACCATGGTAATGTTGGGTTTTCAGGATAAAAGCCGGATAAGAAGAAGTTAACTGACATAAAGACAGATCCAAGAGCTCCTAATGGGACAAATATGCCAAGTATTAGCATTAGTCCAAGAGCTAACTCTCCTATAGTAATCATATTTTGAAATAATAGAGGATATTCAAAAACAAATGCCTCTATAAAGCTTACATACCAGCCAACAGGATTAGGTCCAATAGGAGATGTTGTTGCTCCAGATACTAATTTATCTCCATAGCTAAGCCAGCCATCTCTTACCTTACTTAGACCAGCTAAGAACCATTGTACTCCAAGGAAAATACGTAGAAAAGCAAATAAAAATGAATAGCCACTTGAGCTTATATGTCCAAATAGTTGGGCTGTATCACTTTCTCCTTTGCTTTGTTCTTTTAAATAAGTCCAAACATAGCTAAATCCGTTTTTAATACCACCTAGTCCAAATAGATAATGCATATTTATCATATGTTTCATGAACATAGCAGGAAAGCCTTTTAAAGACTTGCCCATAACATCGGCAACTGCGAAACTGCTTCCAATAGAAACCATTATTCCGTGGTAATTAGCTTCAAATTTTTCTTTTTCTTCACCCTTAATATCTGCAGCAATATTTTTTGCAGCTGTTTCACCTGTTTGTAAAGCTGCTTCAACAAGAGCTGGTAAGATTTCTTTATCTGTCCAGGCTGCAGAAGCATTGTCACCAACAGCATATACCTCAGGATAATCTATTGTATGTAAATATTCATTTACTTTTATTCTACCTGCTTTATCTGCCTGTAAATTAAGACTAGCTGCTGTGTCAGATGCATTAACTCCACAATTCCATAATACTGTTCTAGTTAAAATTTCTTTTCCGTTTTGTAAAACTATACTATCGGAATTTACTCTATCAATAAATGATCCTAGAATTACATTAACACCTTTATCCTCCAGGAATTTTTTGGATCGTTCTGCTAATTTACTGTTTATATTAGGCAATATCTCCTTTAATCCTTCTATTAAGTAAAGATCTACTTCTTCGCGGGAAATTTCATATTTATAGCATAGGTCATCTAACCATTCGATTAGTTCTCCCATCATCTCTATCCCAGTAAAACCTCCACCTGCAACTGTGAATGTTAATAATTCCCTTTTTATCTCAGGGTCATCTGATAGGCTTGCTTTTTGGAAACAATCTCTAATATGTTGATTGATATTCTCAGCATCTTCTAGAGACCAGAGTGTAAAGCAGTTCTCTTTAACTCCTTCAACCCCACAATTACTTGCCTTACTACCTGTTCCCAGAATTAAATAATCATAATTATAATTGAAATCTTTTGATATAAGTAATTGATTATCAAAATCAATATCTGAGATATAATCTACTACTACATTTACTCTTGTTGATTCGAATATTTCTGTAAGACTTACCTTGACATCAGAACTGTCAATTCTATTCCCTGCAACTTCATGCAATTCTGTTAATAAGGTATGATAAGGATTGTTATCGATTAATGTAATAGTGCATTCGGGATCCTTTTTTAAAAATTTGTTTAGTTTCTTAGCTGCTTCAATACCGGCGTAACCAGCTCCTAAAATAACAATGTTTTTACTCATAATAACCTCCTCTTGGTTTATTAATTTTTTCACAAATATTTAATTTTATAAAAAATATTGCGAAAAACTTTATTAAGTTATTTTTTTAACAATTTAATTATACCATAATTAAGCATAAATGCAATACATTTTTGTGTTTTTCTTGACGTTTGTTAGAGAAAATAGTATAATTGTTGTGCAAATGAAGGAAAAAAATCAATGTGTTATTACTAGTGACTAATCTAGGTATGAAATTACTTATATATTTTAAAATATAAGTAAAAAACTTTAAAAATATTCTAAAATGCAGATAAAAATATACTTTGTGAAAATAGTATTTAGCTTAAATGCTCACAATTACAAGATTTTAGATTAACAATAAGTGATATTTTGCACAAAAAAACTTACATTGTTAATCTATTGACATGAAAATCAAATTAACTTATACTAAAGATAAATTAATGTTTAGATCTTAATAATTAAAATAAATGATTTGGGTGATTATGATGGTACATAAAATTATGATAGTATTTATAATTATCATTTTACTTTTTTTAACTTTGTTTTTATTTAGATCAGATGATTTTAGGGTTACTTCCAGTGCCTATATTATGAACACCTTTATTCAAATGCGAGTTTATGATGATAATGCTAGGGAAATAATAAATAAGAGCTTTGATCGAATACGTGATATAGAAAATAAGATGAGTGTTAATATTGAGCAGAGTTATGTTTATCAGATAAATAAAAATGCTGGTAGGGAAGCAGTTAAAGTTGATGACGAGACATTTATGCTTATCAAACGGGCTATAGACTATGCAAAATTAAGTGAAGGTAAGTTTGATCCCAGTATTGGTCCTTTAGTTAAACTATGGGGTATAGGGTCTGCTAATGCACGTATTCCATCTGAGATAGAAATTGCTAATGCTATTAATAAAGTTAATTATAAGTGGATAGAATTAAATGAGAAGGAGAATACTGTTTTTTTGAGTAGAGAAGGAATGAGTATTGACCTGGGAGGAATAGCTAAGGGATATGCTGCTGATATTGTTAAAGATATAGTAGAAGAGCATCAAATAGATTCTGCTTATATCGATATTGGTGGTAATATATATGTTATAGGTAATCGACCAGATGAAAGACCATGGAATATAGGTATTCAAGATCCTAGACATAATAGAGGCAATGTGATGGCAGGTATAGAACTTAGTAATAAGACAATTGTTACATCAGGTAATTACGAACGTTATTTTGTAGAGGATGACATATTGTATCACCATATCTTTGACCCTGTGACTGGATATCCTGCTCGCAGTGGTAATATTAGCACAAGTATCATAAGTGATAATTCAATGGATGCAGATGCATTGTCTACAATTATTTTTATGTCTAGTCCAGAGGAGAGTATGGAACTTGTAGAGAGTCTGGAAGGGACAGAAGCTATGATAATAAGAGAAGATTTAGGCATAATTCTTTCTAGTGGGTTAAAAGATAATATAAAGATAGAAAATACAGATTTTTATTTTTTAGACTAGTATTTTTACATTATTATTTACTTTTTAGAAATTACATGAAAATAAGTGCTTGCATAGGGAAGTGATTTTTATGGATAGATTTAAAAAATTTCGTAATAATTTAAATAATTATATGTTAGATCATTGTCATTCAAGAAGAAATATTATAAATACAGCGGTAGAGGATTTGATTATGGGTGGTGGGAAGCGCCTACGTCCTATTATGTTTTTTTGGGCAAGTAAATTCGGTCAAAGTGAGGAAAAAGAATTGCTCCCGATTGCAGCTGGTATTGAATTGCTTCATATGGCTACATTAGTTCATGATGATATTATAGATGAAGCTATACTAAGAAGAGGAGAAGTTACTGCTCAGGAACGTTTTGGCAAGAATGTTGCTGTATTTGTTGGTGACTTTTTGCTAACAAAGGCAAATGATCTTTTTTCACAGAATTTGTCCAGGCATTCACTTAAGAGACTAAATAAAACCATTAGTTTGGTTTGTGAAGGTGAAATACATCAATATGAGGAGAAATACATACTCGATGTGAGTATTAATGATTATTTGAGGAGAATAAGAAGAAAGACGGCTCTTTTGTTTGCCGTAAGTACATATATGGGAGGATATGAATCTGGTCTTAGATCAAAGAATTTGTCCTTATTATACAATTTTGCTTTGGAGTTAGGTATGACCTTCCAAATACAAGATGATCTACTAGATTTTGTAGGTCAGGAAGAAAAGACTGGTAAAAAGATGGGCCAGGATTTAATTGCAGGTATTTATACATTACCTGTTATTTATTTAATGCAAAAGAAAGATTTTAGCGCTGAAGCAAGGAGTATCTTATCGAAAGACTTACTTGATGTTGGAGATGTCAATATTATATCTCAAAGGGTTGTAGAAAGTGGAGCATTGAAGGATAGTAAAGAGTTGGGAAAGAAATTCCTAGATAGAGCTAATAATTCTCTGCATCAATTACCAAAGATAAAAGCAAGAGAAGATATGATGAAGATATTAAAAAGGCAATTAAAAAGGCAAAAGTAACTGCTTTCTTTAATTGCTTTATCTTATAGTATCTATAGTTAATTTGATGCTTATTGTGACATCTTTTTACTTGACAAGACTTCTAAATCCCTGTATAATTTATTATTGTCAAGGGGATAATTTGCAAGTTCTTTTGTGGATTAATCCTTAACATGGGGCTATAGCTCAGCAGGATAGAGCGACAGATTCCTAATCTGTAGGCCGCAGGTTCGACTCCTGCTAGTCCCACCATTTTGCTTATGTGACGGGGATTGTGGCCGTTGTTGCTAATTATAATATAGTTAGCTCTTTGTATTCCATTAAGTTGTATAGTAAAAAAATATTGACATTTTAATATACATGCGATATAATTATGTCAGATAAAAATAAGCCCTGTTGATCCGAAGTCTCAAGTTCCACTTGGGATACTTAGTAGGTAAAATGGGGCTTTTTATTTTGCATAATTTTTCACCTTGGTTTCATCATATTCAAACTCGCTAGGTGTAAATAACCAATGACGATAGGGGTGGTCCCATCTATCTTTAATCCTGAATTATTCATAGCAACTTTAAATTGAACTTTAGCCTGTAATTCTTTAAT
>JBBJJH010000037.1 GCA_037623315.1 Halanaerobiaceae bacterium ANBcell28 | reverse complement strand
GCAAAATAACAAAAAACGCTTAGTTTTTTAAATATTTATATGGGGTTGATATGATGAAAAAAGAAGAAAAATTAATATTAGAACAGATATATGGGATAAATCTTCAAAAAAAACCTCTAGACTTACTAGAAGAATTGGAAGGGGAAATTAATAGCGAGAATGAAATTTCCCTCGAGGAGATAAAAGATGAAGATCTAAAAGAAATATATCTTAGTTATAAAGTTGAAAATAGTTCCAATAAGGCCCTTATTCTATCTATAGCAGCAGGTTTACCTAGTAAAGAGTTTTTAAAAGCAGAGTCTCTATATAAAGAAGTAAAAGAAAAATATGATGAAGATAGCGAAGATGATAATAAGAAAAATCAATATAAATATTTTCTTGAGGGATCATTGCTTGCAGGTTCTTTAGCCCAATATGCTGCCATTATGTCTGAAGGCTTTGTAGAGAACTATCATGCAGTAACATATAATCCTATTGGTATAGCTAATTTCTTAGAATTTCAAGGTAATGAATTTTTAGGTTTAAAAGCAGGCTTATTATATTTTTTAAACGATATATATTATGATCAAAGAAGTATGATGAAAGAAATATTATATAAATTTGAAGATATAGGTTTAATAAAATACGGTAATATAAGTAATGAATATAAAAGTCGTTGTGGAGAAGCTATAAAAGAGGAAAAAGTTAAAAATGTAATAATAAATGTTTTTGAAGAAAGTCTTGACTTAGAGAAAGATGAAGCAAAGGAATTACTTGAAAAATATTTTGACCCAGATATAATAGAGTGTAAAATGAGATTCATTGATCGATATAAGATGTATAAAGAAAAATCAAAAACTAAGGATGAAAAGATACTTAACTATATCTTTTCTGAAAATATTCCTGCCAATTTGTATCCACATCTTGGTCAGACTTATATAATTGATAATAGTTTTAAAAATAAGAATACAGTTATGAAAAAAATATTACCTTTAATAGAAAACTTAGAAGAAGATCAACTTGAGCAATTTATAGAACATGATATGGAATTCTTTGAACCTTTTTTCTTAATTGAAGAAGGTGGGAACGGTCGTACTGCAAAAAATAGATTTAGAAAAAGACCTGAAATAGGCGAAATAACAGATAGAATAAGCAATGATTACTTACGAGGATTAGTCAAAGAAATAATCCTGGAAATACAAAATATAGATGATAAGTTATTAATAGATATCTTCAAATTATGTCGTCAAAGAACAGAAGTAGAATTACAGAAACTAATTAGAGACAGGTTACGCTATAGTATGAAAGAACGTGGACTTATCAGTGAAGATGAACTATCATACAAATCTACAATACTGATTAATAAGCCGGACTTATTCTCTGATCTAGAAAGAACTTATCCTCTTGATAGAGTAGTAATAAGACAATTTAGAACAATGCCATATAGAGAAATTAGAGAACTCTGGAAATGGAAAATATCAGGTGAAGGTATTTATCTCATTCTGGGAACAGAAATAGAAACAGAAGAAGATATTATAGAATATCATAGTTCAAGTAATAGCTTTACTAATGAAATGGAAGAAATAAAGCTAGAACTAGATCAACCCTCACAAAACAAAATATATGGAAGCCTTAGAAAAGCAGTTAACTATAAAGACAGTTTAGATATAGACTATCACCATGCAGAAGAAGAAGCATATAACTTCTCTTCCAATCAAGGAGTAGGATTTACACTCTTGACTAAACACAAAGACCCTGAGCGTAGAATAAAAATAGATGACAGTGACATAGCAGGAGAATATCCAGAAAAAGATAGAGAAGATGCAGACATAGGGGATAGGCCTAAAACACTAAGAGATAGCTACTTTGGCGATAATATAATTCTCCGTAATATGAAAAGAAATATGGGAGAAATAAGTGGAGACTTAATATATATCTACGGTCCAGAGAAAAAAGACCAGCTAATTATAGAAGGCTTTGCAAATGGAGATTATGGAATAGAACTAAATGAAAAAGCCAGAGAAGCTTCAGAAAATGACGAGCCACTTACATATACAGACTATAAAATTCGTTTTGATCCCTTTGAATTTTCAGTATTAGAAGAATTAGAAATCAAAAGAACTATCTATGACCATACAAGGGTAATAGTCAGAGGGGAAATAAGGAAAGAAGACTTGAAAGAATATATGCCTTATCTAGACAAGGAAAATCCAGAACTAAAAATATACTATGAAAATGATGAAACGAAAATACTCTTTAAAGGAATTATAAAAAAATCTATAGTAAAACAAGAATTAGAAGACTATTATCTGGAAATAGAAGCACTCTCCTATAGCTTTCTTCTGGAAAGAAGAAGGAAAAATAGGATCTTTCAAAATATGGGTACAAGTTATGATGAAGTATTAGAAAAAATAAAAGATGACAATCAAGAATTCCATATATACTTCTCAGATTCATCATTAGGAGGAACCGCCCTAGTAACAGAAGATTATCCAATAGTATTACAATATAAAGAAAGTGAATGGGATTTTATAAAAAGACTGGCATCATATACAGGAGAAATATTAATAGTAGATGATACTAAAGATGATTCAGAAACAATAAATATCCAAGTAAGTCATCATCATAATACAGCCAAAGAACTAAATAATAGAATAGGAATTGAGAAAAAAAAGACATCCATAAAAAACACAAAATTCAAATACTATAAAGTAGAAGAACATGAACACTATCGATCAGATAATATATTAGAACTAGGGAAAAAAATAAAATATAAAGTAGATAATATCTCAGAAGAAGAAATCGAGCTAATAATTATCCAAAACAAAATATATATGAAAAATCAATTACTCTGTTCAGATTATACATTAGTAAAAGAAGAAGACATTAGATTACTAAAAGAATTGAGAACTAAACCACTTGAAGGACGAGTATTCAGAGCAGAAGTAATGGAAGTAAATGAAAAACATCAGGCAAAGGTAAAGTTTCTAGATATAGAAGATGATTTTGACCAAAGCAAAGCATATCTCTTCCCTATAGACAGAATATATACTCATGCCTTCTTTGCACCAGAAGTAGGAGATAAAATCGATATATATTTCAAAGCCCGTAATGAAAAACATGCCACATTAAAAGGAGTAACATATGACGAAAACGAGAAAATAGATCATGACCCAGATGACAAATATCTAATAACACCAGGTGGATATCAAATGTTAATAAACAATCAATTAGTCTGTCTTGCTTCCAAAGAAGAAAAAACATATATAAAACTTGAAGAAGAAGAAAGTACAATTGAAAGCAATAAAAGTATGATAAAAATGGATAAGAAAGAAATTAGTATAGGCTGTAAAAAAGCAGTCAATATAATTGACAATAAGAAGATTCAAATAGGATTATCTAATATGGGCATAAAGATAAGTAAGAACAAGATAAACATGTCATAGCCCTTGAACTTAAAAAATTAATAGAAAAATCATTATAAAGACCAGAACTTTCTGGTCTTTATCTATATAATGGGATATATATCTTTAAATGCAGGAAAGATGGATTCTTTATAGAATAATAAACAGTAGTAAAACAGTCGAAATATACATAGATGATCTTAATAATAATGATTTAGGGGTGCAATAAAATGAAAAGCAATTTCTCTTTTTTACAAAGTAAGTGGACTAGTCTAGGTGACTTAGCTAAGGCAGCTGAGGATAATCTATACAGAGATCCTAATACTACTATTGTCAAATTAAGAATGTTTGCAGAACAAATAGTAGATTATATCTTTGCTTATGATAATCTTGATTTACCTGAAGAAGATAATTTATTCAACAAATTGAAGTTATTAGAAAGAGAAGAGCTTATTCAAAACGAGATTGCTGAGATATTTCATAGCCTCCGTATAGAGGGAAATAAGGCTGTTCATGAGTCTTATGATTCCTTGGATGATGCTAAAACCCTCCTTTCTCTAGGACATAAACTAGGAGTTTGGTTTATGGAGGTTTATGGAGAATGGGATTTTGATGCAGAAGATTTTGTACTACCAGAAGAAAAAGAAGACGACAATGATAAGTTAGAGCTATTACAGGAAGAATATGAAAAAATGATAAATAAAGTTCAGAAAGAGATAGCTGCCATAAAAGTTGAACAGGAAAGAATAAGTAATCTTGCTGAGCGTAAAGAATTGAGTGAGAAATCTAATGATAAAATTAAATTAAATGAAGCTGAAAGTAAAATACTTGGCTTTTTTTCTGGAAATAAAGAAAATACATCTCAGGAGATAGAGTCTGGCTATAAATTCATAACAACAGAAACTATAGATTCAAAGGATTCTAATAGCAGTAGTACTGTCTGGGATTCTGTAAGGAGATCTTTTAGTGAAAGGGACTGTATTGCTTATTGGAAATATCCTATCTTTTCTAAAAGAGGAGAAGATAGAAAAGAACCCGATATATTAATTGCTGATAAGGAGTATGGTCTTATAGTGCTAGAAGTAGAAGATTATACAATAGAGGATATTGCTAATCTTAGTGATGAGCAATGGGAATATAATATAGATAAAGAAAGCGATTCCCCAATTTATCTTGCAGAAGATCAGCTATATGCTATTAAAGGTCTCTGTGAAAGTGATAGATCTTTGCGAAGAATACAGGGTAGAGTTGCTGTGGTTTTAGCAAATATTACGAAAGATGAATGGGAGGAAAAAGATTACCCCACAGAAAATATAATATTTGCTGATTGCTTAGGAAAAAAGACTTTCTTGAAAGAAGTACTTAATTTGGAAGCAGTATTTGGTAGAGGTAAATTAGCCAATGACAAATGGAATAATCTTTTAATGGTATTAAGCGGTCAGAATACATTTAAGAAGAAAGCAGAAGAGAAAAGTAAAAAAGATAGAAAGACAAGAAGTGGAATAAAGGCAATTATAAAAGAGAATTTGTTTGAGGTAGATATGCAGCAAGAGGCAATTGGAAAAACTATACCTCCTGGTCCTCAGCGAATTAGGGGGATAGCTGGTTCCGGAAAGACAGTTCTACTGTCTCAAAAAGCAGCTCATATGCATCTGAAACACCCTGATTGGAAGATAGCTTTAGTCTTTTTTACCAGAAGTCTTTATGATAGTACAAAAAGAGAAGTAGATAAATGGCTGAGGAGATTTAGTAATGGAGAGATAGGCTTTGATTCTATTGAAAATGATAAGCTTCAGATTCTTCATGCCTGGGGTGCTAAAGATCAGCCAGGATTTTATACTACAGTTTGCAAATCCCATAAGACAAGACCTCTTACAGCTAGCAGGAAAATACTTGGTGATGGCGAGCCTAATGAAAGGTTGGTAAAGGCCTGTAAACTATTTTTAGAAAAGACTGAAGAAATTGAGCCAATCTATGATGCTATATTAATTGATGAGGCACAGGATTTAGTGGTTGACAATGAAGAATTGAAATACCAGGACAAGCAGCCCTTTTATTGGCTAGCATATAAAAGCTTAAAACCGGTAGGAGAGGGAAAAGAAAAAAGACTGATTTGGGCTTATGATGAAGCTCAGAGTCTGAATTCTCTTAACATACCATCTGCACCTCAATTATTTGGCCAGGAACCTCAATTCAAAAGAATGGTAAGTGGCTTTCATAAAGGCGGAATTAGAAAAAGTGAGATCATGAATAAATGTTACAGAACACCTGGACCAGTCTTGACTGCTGCTCATGCAATTGGTATGGGGCTATTACGAGAGGGTGGAATGTTGAGGGGGTACACGACTCAAGAGGATTGGGAAAATATAGGCTATGAAATACTTGAAGGAAGTTTTAATCCTGTGGGACAGAAAGTTGTTATACATAGGCCAGATGAAATGACTCCTAATAGGGTAGCGGAAATCTGGGATGGCGATATAGTAGAATTCAATAAATACAATACTCGTAAAGAAGAGATAGATAATCTAGCTAAGAAAATTAGACATAATATTGAAGTAGATGGCCTTAAGCCCTGTCGTGATATCCTGGTAATTGCCCTTGGAGATCCAAAAGAATCTTATAGACTTAAAGTAGATGCCGCTAAAGCAATAAAGAATGAAGGAATTGATATATATATTCCAAAAGCTTTAAAAAATAATATCTATTATCCCAAATATCCTAAGATAGATGCCAATAAATATTGGAATAAGGGTGGAGTAACAATTTCCAATACATATAGAGCTAAAGGAAATGAAGCTTTTATGGTTTATGTCATAGGACTTGATAAGATTGCTGAAGATGAAGCTAACTTTGCATTAAGAAATCAGCTTTTTGTTGCACTGACCAGGACAAAAGGCTGGCTTAATGTAAGTGGTGTTGGAGAATTTCCTCTATATGATGAATTTAAAAGAGTACTTGATAGTGGTAATCGTTTTGAATTTATTTTTCAAAGGCCATTATTAAAATAAATAAGTTGAGAAATGAATAAAGTTCATATACTTAAATTTACTGGAGGACATTTGTGAAATTTATAAAAATAGACAATAGAGAAATTGAATATGATATTATACGTACTAATCGGAAAAAAACAATAGGGATCCAAATCGATCCGGATGAAGGGGTGATAGTCCGCTCACCGAAAAGGGTAAGCGATCAAGATATTGAGGACCTGCTAAAAAGGAAATCAAAGTGGATTATTAGAAAGATGGACGAGATGGCAAAGATAAAAGAAGCACCTGAAGCGAAAAACTTTGTCAGTGGTGAAGAATTTCTCTATCTTGGTAGAAAGTATAAATTGCTTCTTAGTGAAGATAGAAGTCTGGAGAAGGCTTATGTAAAATTATCTGAGAATAAGATTAAACTTAGCTATAATCCAGATATAGATAATGGAGATAGGAAGCAATTTATAAGAGCTGAGATTATAAAATGGTATTATCAAGAGTTTGGGGATATATTACTGGATAGGATAGAAAAATTTCAGCCACAGATAGGGAAAAGTCCTCTAAAAATTAGAATTAAAAATCAAAAGAAACGTTGGGGTAGTTGTAGTAGTAAGGGGAATCTTAATTTCAACTGGAAGTTAATTATGGCACCTATAGATATAATTGATTATCTAGTAGTTCATGAAATGGTACATTTAATTCATCCCAATCACTCTAGAGACTTCTGGAATAAGCTTGCCAGTATAATTCCAGACTATAAAGAAAGACAGGAGTGGTTAAAAATCAATCAGAGGCTACTTAATCTTTAATGATTCTATAGAAATCATTTACAGAATTTAAAATTATAATGCTAAAATAGAGGCAGTTAACTTCTTGGATAAAATATAGAGAGCAAGATATATATATATAATGAAATATACATAGAAAATATGGAGGTAATAAAAAATGAACATTTGTAAAGAATTTATGGAGAAAACAAAGTATCAGAATATGAAGGAAGAATCTCCTCAGGAGAAGGGTGTGGAACAACCCCCCTTACAAAAACCCTATGAAGATGGACTTGAATTGATAGATTTACCTGAACCTACTGATTTAGAACTTGAGAACATTAATCTAAAAGATCTCTTTGAGCAAAGGAGAAGTTTACGTTCTTATTCCGATCAAGAATTAAGCCAGGAAGAACTATCTTATCTATTATGGATGACACAAGGGGTTAAAAAAGAGGTTAAAGATAAGGCTACATTTAGGACAGTTCCTTCAGCAGGAGCACGTCATGCTTTCGAAACATATTTGCTGATTAATAATGTAGATGGTTTAGATAATGGCATTTACCGCTATTTAGCTATTGAACACAAATTGCTTCCCTATAAGTTTGAGGATAAGATTACAGAAAAAGTGGTAGAAGCATGTCTTAAGCAAAAATTTGTAGGTGAATCTGCTATCACTTTTATCTGGGTAGCTGATGTAGAACGGATGACATGGCGTTATCAAGAAAGAAGCTATAGATATCTTCATCTAGATGCAGGACATGTATGTCAGAATCTATATCTAGCTTCAGAATCTATTGATGCAGGTGTTTGCGCAATTGCAGCTTATTCAGATGATGCTATCAATGAATTGCTTGAGATTGATGGTCAGAACGAGTTTGTAATTTACATGGCTACTGTCGGGAAGAAATGATTTTCTAAAACATTATACAATATTTAATCAAATAGTAATTTTTACCTATTTATATTATAAAATTACTATTTATATGTTATAATTATATATAGTCAAACTTAAGTTCTGTATATGTAAAAAAGATAGGTAATTAGAAAAGCTAGAATGATAAAAACAAAGAGGAGTCAAGATTATGAGAAAGATTTCTTTTAACGAACATGATCAGAAAAGAAAATCATCTAGAGTAGATTTATTAGAAATAAGAGATAGTCTAGATAAGAAAGCTAGCTCTACTTTAAGAAAAAGAGATAGTGAAAAACGATTTCTTTTATACAGGCTGGCTAAGGAACGAAAAGAAAAAATGATTAAGAAGGTTGGGGATAGGAAGTATAAGTTTCTATAAGGGGGAATTCTTATGGATGAGCAGGTATTGAAAGCTAAAATTGAGTCAATTTTAGAGTCAAATAAAAATGACTTATATAAAAAAATAGCATATATATCAGTTATAACAGAAGCCTTTAGCGAAAAAAATGTTAAACCTGTAATTGTAGGGGGACAGGCAGTTGAGTTTTATACATCTGGTGGTTATAGTACTCTTGATATAGATGTTTTGTGTGAGCGATCTATTGCAGAAATAGATAGTGTATTAAAACCATTAGGCTTTGAAAGAGAAGGTAAGTACTGGACTTATCCAGGTAGCGATATAGCTATAGAAGTTCCTTCTGGTCCTTTAGCTGGAAGTTGGGATAGAGTTGCTGAAGTTGATATTGATAATTTTAAAGCCTATATAATTGGGATAGAGGATATTATAATTGATCGTCTAAATAGGTATAAGTATTGGAAAGAATTTGATGATCAAGAATGGATAATCGGTATGATTTATATAAACTATGATGATATTGACTGGGATTATTTATATAAAAAGGCTAGGACAGAAAAAACTATAGATGAGTTACAGGGGTTTAGAGCGATTGTTGATAATAAAAGATAAAACATACAGGTAATTACAATGATCTTTTTCTGGAAATATTTATTAAAATTATTTTAAATATCTGGATAATATCTAAAGGGGGAATTCGAAAATGCTTGTATATGTTGTGGAAGTAAAGGTTAAGGAAGAGAATATTGAAGATTTTAAAAAGGCTACTATTGCAAACCATAAAGGGACTATTAAAGAGCCGGGAAATTATCGCTTTGATGTTTTACAGAGCAAAGAAGATCCAAAAAGATTTACTCTGTATGAGGTATATGAGTCAGAAGAAGCAGTTGTAGCCCATAAGGAGACGGCACATTATCTGAAATGGCGTGAAACTGTTGCTGATTGGATGGCAGCACCGCGAAAAGGTATCAAGCATGAAGTGATTGCACCTGAAGGTGATAATCAGTGGTAGATGCATTTGATTTATTAATGCCTGAAATCAAATTTGGACCTGGCAAATTTCAAGACTTAGCAGAGATAATTAAAAAATATGGAGATAAAGTACTGCTGCTTACTGGCGGAAGCTCTTTGAAGAAATCAGGTCATTATCAGCAATTAATTGATGTATTAAAAGATATGTCTATTGATGCTTATACAGAAAAGGTAAGAGGAGAGCCTTCTCCTGAACTGGTTGATGAGATTGTTGCTATTTATCGAGAAAAAGGTCTTGAACTAGTAGTGGCAATAGGTGGTGGAAGTGTAATGGATGCTGGTAAAGCTATTTCCGCTTTACTGACTAAAGATGGCTCAGTGATGGATTATCTGGAAGGGGTAGGGGCTGGCATGATACATGATGGTGAGAAGATTCCTTTCATCGCTGTACCTACAACCTCTGGAACCGGCAGTGAGGCTACAAAGAATGCTGTCTTGAGTAGAGTAGGAGAGAATGGCTTTAAAAAGTCCTTACGTCATGATAATTTTGTGCCAGATCTTGCCTTAGTGGATCCAGAATTGACATTAGGCTGCCCTGCTAGTATCACAGCAGCCAGCGGTATGGATGCCTTAACCCAATTGATGGGAGCATATCTTTCTACTAATGCAAATCCGATGATAGATTCACTTTGTTTAAAAGCAACAGAATATGCCCTTGAAGCAGTTCTTCCAGTTAGTACAGATCAGCCAGATAATCTTGCGTTAAGGAGTAAGATGGCATATGCTTCTCTTGTATCTGGTATTGCTTTGGCCAATGTTGGTCTGGGGATCGTTCATGGTCTGGCGTCACCTATTGGTGGATTTTTTGATATCCCCCATGGGGTTGTCTGTGGTACTTTGCTGGGAGAGGCAAGTGCTTTAAATATTCGCTTGTTGCAGGAGAAGAATACTGAAGAAGCTGATTTTTATCTGCAAAAATATGCACGTGTTGGCACTTTCTTAAGCGATGATCAAAATTATATTCCTGCTAAAAAAGACTACTATTGTGATCTTTTGATAAATACATTAAGAGATTGGGTAGTTGAACTTGATATTCCCCGTTTAGGTAAATATGGAGTAAGTGAGGATGATCTGGATAAAATAGTGGAAAAGACAGGAATTAAGAACAATCCAGTTGAATTAGCTAAAGAAGATATAAAGCAATTACTAATTAAGAGGCTTTGAGAGGATGAGTAATAGAGCATTAGTCAAGCGAAAATAGCAAATTTTGCTTGTTTCCTATATTCAAGAAATACGGAAAAAACAAATTTTATTATATACATCTAATTACGTGATAGATGAGACTTTGACCTGGTTGGCTTATAATGGCTTACATGAAAAGGCTATAAAGGTGATGGAGTTGTGGAAAGAAGCTGAGAAAAATCAATCATTAAAAACTATCTGGGTTGATAAAGATATTACAGATGAGGCCTGGCTAATATTTTCTAAATTTGCAGACCATAAATTGTCTTTTACTGACTGTACTTCTTTTGCTATCTGTAAAGAACTTGGGATTAATAAAGTATTTGGATTTGACGATCATTTCAATATCCTTGGATTTTTGTTAAGTCCCTACCAAATTCATGAGAGTAAAGTTAGCTATGATGTCATATATAATAATTCCTAGTACAATGCTGTACTCTCAAACTGTAGCAGAGATCTTTTAATTGTAAAACCAGATATTTTATAGTATAATAATATATATTAGTTGTTAATTTTTTACAAAACAAGGTGATTTTTATGAGGATAGGACAAAAAGAAGTACCATTAGATATAATAAAAAAATATAAGATTAAATTACTAGTTCTTTTTGGTTCATATGCTGATAACAGTAATAAGCCAGATAGTGATCTTGATTTAGCTTATATTAGTGAAGACTTATTAAACAAAGATGAGGAATTGTCTCTTTTGCATGATTTAATATCTTTCTATCAAAAAGGGGAATTGGATGTAGTTGATCTTACAAAGGCATCTCCCACCTTAAAACTGGAGGTTGCTAATAAAGGTAAACTTCTTTATGGTTCAGGAGAGGAATTTTTAAAATTTCAATTATATGCTGCCAGTAGATTTGCTGATAGCAAGTTCTTGCGTATAGATAGAGAAAACTATCTCAAAGAGAGGTTGAGTAAACTATGACAGATTCTTTAAAGGCCCTTTTGACAGACAAGATGATAAAAATGGAACAATATTTAGCAGAACTAAAAGAAGCTAAGCCAGATGATTATAAAGAATTTCTTTCTAGTCATGTAAGGAGATACGCTATAGAAAGATTATTGCAACTAATTGTTGATCTGGCGTTAGATATCAATAATATTATTATTAAAGATACAGGTAAGCCTCCTGCTTCTGATTATTTTAACTCTTTTATTGAATTGATTGAAATTGATGTTTTAGATAAAAAATTTGCCTATCAGATAGCACCTAGTACAGGACTGAGAAATAGACTTGTTCATGAGTATGAAAAGATTGATAATAGAATCGTATATAAAAGTATAGATAAAACATATGACTATTATATTGAATATATAAAAGCTATTGTTCTATATATGGAGTCTATTTAGGCTTGAATTGGGTTTTATAATGACTAAAAAAAAGTAGTGATAATCTTTTCTGATTTCCGTTTAAATAGACCTTAGAAAAAATGTAATAAAATAAAATTAGTATATAATATGCAGAGTGTTAAAAAGGGACTAGCTATATAATATAGTTTAGTCCCTTAAGTTATCAAAAAAATAATTGCAGGGATAAAATGATTTATGGAGAATATTATAAAAATAAGAAAAAAATACTAAAAGGGGGGCTTATAATGGATTTAAAAAGTTTAAAAGCTAAGTTGTTTTTGACAGGGTTGGTGCTGCTTACAATCTTGTTTATCAGTGGAGGTTTTGTAATGGCAGTTGACAGAGCGGATATTACAATTGTAACAGAGATTGCTTCTCATGGTCAGGTAGTTACTGCTCTGGTTCTTGAATATTCGGATACACTTGATCCAGCTCATCTTTCCACTGATTTATATGAAGTTAAAGCTAACCGTGTTAATGAAGATGGTGGGGAATTATTAGGAAGAACTATAACAGCAGTATATACAAATAATGAACCATCAATTGCACTTGAAGCCAATCCGGGTAGATATGTAATAATTGAATTAGATGCAGATGATATAAATGCTCCTACATTGTATTATAAGGAGACAGCTATAGGAGGATTCAATTTTAATTATGAAATTGAATACATAATAAGTCAAAAAAATAATATTAAAACTAAAGATGGTACTATTATACCTGCTGGAGTCATACTGGGAAATAAGAGAAAAAATTTAATTGTTGATGAATTTCAAAATTTTATTTATCAAGATGAAACTAGGGAAGAAATGCCCTACAGTCTTTATATACCAGCGAATTATGATCCTGATATATCATATCCTTTAGTTCTTTTCTTACATGGCGCAGGAGAACGGGGATTTAATAATCAAGTACATCTTAAAGCAAATATGGGTGCTATAGTCTGGGCAGAGGATAAGGTTCAATCAAAATATTCAGCTTTTGTATTAGCTCCACAGGCTCCACAAAATAGTGGTTGGACCCAATTCATTTCTATTGAAGATTTATATAATCCAACAAAACATCTTGAAATGGCATATGATCTTTTGCATGAAATAATCAATGCTTACAATATTGATGAAGATCGCCTATATTCAACAGGATTATCCATGGGAGGATTTGGAACATGGGCAATCAATATAGCAAATCCAGATACCTTTGCTGCTATGGTCCCTATCTGTGGTGGAGGAGATCCAGATAAGGCTCATTTATTAGTGAATAAAGCTATTTGGAATTTTCATGCAGAAGACGATGCTACTGTACCAGTTGAATTATCAAGAAACATTGTTAATTCTTTAAAGGAACTGGGAAGTGATATTAGGTATACTGAATATGAAAGTGGCTTCGTATCTCCACCTTTAGCCTTAATGCCTCATTTCTCCTGGATCCCAGCTTATAATAATTCAGAAATGATTGAATGGTTATTCTCGCAAAGTAAGTAAAAGCTTAAAACATCTGGTCATTATTTTTAAAAAATATACCTCCTTAGTATAGAGACTTCTTAAAAACTAAGGAGGTATTTAGCTTTGCTTTGTATATTTGTAAAAAGGAGATATAGTTTTAAGCTTTTATGAAAAATGTGTACAAAGGGGGATAATTTTAATGAACATTAATTATTTTAATGGATTTTTTCTAACATTTGTTTTGATTGTCATTGGAGTGCGTATTTATATAAAAAGAAAAAAAGGGATGACTTTTATGGAAATAATAAAAGAAGATTATATCCCTACAACGCCATTTCAAATATTAATGGTGATTATTTTATTTCTACTAGTTATTATTATTTCTTATATAATTTTAAGTTATTAGTAAATTTTGTTCTTTTTACTTTGTTTATTTTTAAAATATCTTTTCAAGTGTAGGTGATAAAAATTAAATTAAAATATAAGTCTATCTTTTTAACGATAATTATAATTATTTTAAGTTTTATTAGCTTTGCGGAAGAGTACTATGTTAGCGGTAAAGTACTTGATTATATTACTGGTGCAGCTGTAGAAGATATTGTATTATATTTTGAAATAGAAAATTCAGATGAAATTTTATCATGCAAGACAGATGAAAATGGAGAATGGAATATTATTCTTGAAATAAGTGATCAAATTCAAGATACCTCGATTCTTATTACACCCAAAAGCGATGAAGAAAAGCTTAAGTTTAGTCCTCCTCATGTATTTTTAAGTAATGATAAAAAGTTAAAATGCACCTACTATAGGATATCAATTAGATAAAGCAAAAAATATAATTATAGAGTCCTATATTGGTGAATATTCTGGTATATATTATCTTGGTAATGAAAAATGGAGGATAATATTTGATCCAGCCGATTTTAATGGAAAAATATATAGAGATGAGATAAAAAGTGTAAAATTTGGACACGAGTTAGCTAGACTTGAAGTAGAACAATATTTCACAAGACTGGAAAATGGTATTTGGATAAATGAAATTGATTTAACTGGAATTGATCCTGATTCACATCCTTGCAAGGAGAAAAATTTTTATCCTGAACACTTTGAATTTACAATAGACGCCAGGTATAAAGATCAATTAATTGTGGGAAATGAAATATTTTTAATAGGAGAAACTCATATATTAGAAAGAGAAGCAGATATTCATGTTAGTAATAATAGAGAGTATGATTGGTTTTTTCCTCAGGGATATTCGAAAAATCCGGATATTAATTGTGGGCCTGCAACTATAAAAATGGCAGCAAAGTGGTATGATGAAGAATTTTCAAAAACAATTGATATAATACGTGATGAAATAGCCATAGCAGAAGGAGAAGGTATTACAACTGGTCATATAAAGAATTATCTAAAAAGAATTAAAATAGATTATTCCGTTTTGTTTAATCCTTTAATAGATGAAATAATTGAAAATATTAATAAAGGAAATATTATTATAGGAATAACTAATCTTAGTTATATTAGAAGGAACTTTGGAAGAATTAATCGTAATATTAATATGACTTCTTTAGCACCAGGTTTTTATGAGGCAAATCACTCTATAATTATAAAAGGATATAAAAAGTATAAAATCCATGATAAGGAATTTGTTTTACTCGAGGTATATGAGCCAGGTATAAGAAGGAAAGATAGTTCGGGCGCTTATATAGGTGAGGATATATATTATTTCGCGGATGATATTTTAAGAGGTATGGATGAGCTCTCATCATCTATACATTGTATTTGTAACAAGCCTAAAATACCATTCTTGGTAATTGAGTCAAATAAATGAAGATGGTAGTACATCATTTCCTGTAGGAGATGGTGGATTAGAAGAATCTTTATCTTTTGATTTGGAAGATAATAATGAATTAAAAGAGTGTAGTAATATAGTATTTAATGATGCTAGAGATAACAACAGTACAGGTAATTATTATAAAGCTACTGTAGGAGTAAAAGTAGATAAAGAAGGTGTTGAAGAATATATAAGGTTTGAGTCTGAAATTGTTTTTTTAAACAAAATTGTTTAAGAGTTGGTAATTTAAGTTCCTGTAAAAAATCTAATAAGATTAGTGAATTTTGAATTGGCTTTAAAAGGAGTGATGACAATTAAAAAAATAACATTTATAATACTTTTAATCTTATCCTTCTGTCTTACTATCCAGGCAGAGGAAGAATTTGATCAGGAATTTGTATTAAATTTATATGAGGAAGTAGAAATAGAGAATAAGTATGACCAGGACCTTCAAGTTGATTTTGAATATATAAGTTGCTGATAGAAAAAAAATCGATCTATAGGAATTGTTACTAGAGGTGGGTTTGCCCCTGATAAAGAAGAGGATTTTATCATAGAACTATATAATTTCAAAATAGGGGATATGGATTTCGAAAGTATTATGGTAAATACTAGCAAGCAAGGGCTCATAGGTAATAGTTTTCTGGAGAATTTTAAAGTTGTGATAAATTATTTATCTGAAGAATTAATTTTAATAGGGGATAAAGATAGTGTCTTAGTAGAAGGTTATTCTTTTGGAATAGGCTTAGATAAGAATGAAAAAGGAGAAATAATTGTATCAGGTATGTGGGAAAATCTACCAGCTCATAGAGTAGGAATACAAGTTGGAGATGAGGTAATAGAAATTGATGGTGTGGATATCTCTAATTATTCATTACTAGAATTATCTGATATTTTTCTTAGCAGCAATGAGATTAAACTTTTAATAGAAAATGATGCTGGTAAAAGAGAAGTATTGCTTGAAAAAGAGGATTTGTAAAAAATATTTGCAAGTTTATAAAAGCATTAATTACTTTACTTGATTAATATAGTGTATAATTACATAATTATTAAATGCAGGTGTAAATAATGGAGAGAATAATAAAAAAACTAAAAAACAAATTCAAGAAATATCCGTGTGTTAAACAACATAATTATATTACTGGTGCAGCTGTAGAGATAGATCATATAGATTCAACAGGTACCACAAAACATAGTGAAATTGCTATTCAAGTTTATTTAAGCCGATTTCTACTATTAAAGTAAAAATAATCCTGTGTTTATTGACGATTCACTAATGATTATGGATGGTTCGGGTAAAAATATTAGTGGAATTTATTTTTATTTATAATAAGATGCAAGATTTTAATATAAAAGAACTTAGTATTCAAAAAAGGCTTTCATATAGTTGACATAAAGTACAAAAATAGAATAAATTTTTTATAAGGCTAATAGGCAGACATGTCTATTGGTCTTTTTTTTTCTGCTCCTAAATATAGTATGCAATAGGGACAAATTTTCTTCAAACTGTTTTAGAGGTAATTGGTGTACGAGATCAACAATGGCATAGTATCTACCGTGATTTCGATTCTGAAGAGGCAGAGTCTGTAATTATTTTTTGGCAATGTATTCAGGTATCGCTGTGTATAAACCTGAAAAGGTATTGACAGTGTAAAATAATGGGTTTATAATTTACATCAACATAACACAAAAGTAGCAACTGAAACTCCAGAAGATATATTTACAAAATAAGCTTACATAGACATAACATTAGATTCAAGTGTTAAATATTAATACTCTATAAGAAAAAAATAATTTTAAAAGGGGAGATTATTATGCGTCAGATAGCTATTTATGGTAAAGGTGGAATTGGAAAATCAACGACAACTCAGAATCTAACTTCTGCACTTGGTGAGATGGGTAAGAAGATTATGGTAGTTGGATGTGATCCTAAGGCGGATTCTACTCGTTTGTTATTGGGAGGTATGAATCAAAAGACAGTATTGGACACTTTACGTGAAGAAGGGGAAGACTTTGAATTGACAGATATCCTTAAACCTGGTTTTTCAGATATCAAATGTGTTGAATCAGGAGGTCCTGAGCCAGGTGTTGGATGTGCTGGTCGTGGTATTATTACTTCTATCAGTATGTTGGAATCACTTGGAGCTTATACAGATGAATTGGATTATGTTTTCTATGATGTTTTAGGTGATGTTGTTTGTGGTGGATTTGCAATGCCGATTCGCGAAGGTAAGGCTCAGGAAATCTATATCGTAGCCAGTGGAGAATTGATGGCTTTATATGCGGCTAACAATATTGCCAAGGGTATTCAAAAATATGCAAAAAGCGGTGGAACTAGACTTGGTGGAATTATCTGTAATAGTCGTAAAGTTGATAATGAACTAGAACTATTGGAGGCTTTTGCATATGAATTGGGTAGTCAATTAATACATTTCGTTCCTAGAGATAATATTGTGCAGAGAGCAGAGATTAATAAGAAAACTGTTATCGCTTATGACCCAGATGCAGAGCAAGCAAATGAGTATAGACAGTTGGCTAAAAATATAGATGGCAATGAAATGTTCGTAATTCCGAAACCAATGGTTCAGGATAGATTGGAAGAGTTGATGATGGATTATGGAATCTTAGAAATTTAAATCAAAATTAAAAAAGATAAAATCGGGAGGTTTGATAAATATGAAGATGATTAGAGCGATTATTCGTCCGGAAAAGACTACAGAAGTTTTAAATGAACTTGGAGAAGCGGGCTTTCCGGCTGTTACTAAGATGGATGTTGTTGGTAGGGGTAAACAGCGTGGGGTAAAAGTTGGTAATATTCATTATGATGAATTACCCAAGGAATTACTGATGATTGTTGTTGAGGATAAAGATGTGGATGATGTCAATAGAATTATTATGAAAACTGCTAGATCTGATGAGGCTACTTTTGGTGATGGTAAGATATTCGTAAATGAGGTTGAAGAAGCCTATACAATTAGTAGTGGTGAAAAGATATTATAAAAGGGGGTGTCCAGTATGAAAGAAGTTATAGCTATTATCAGAATGGAAATGATCAATAAGACCAAGAAGGCACTTTCCCTGGAGGGCTTTGATTCGATGAATTGCCGTAAGGTGAATGGCAGAGGCAAGAAAAAGGTGGATTATGAGCTTGTTAGTCAACTGCTGTCTGGTGAAGAAATAAAATCTCCACCTCTTGCTCAATCATTGTCAGAAGGACATCGCCTTGTTCCTAAAAGAATGTTGTCAATTGTAGTTAATGATGATCAGTTGGAAAAAGTTGTCAAGACTATTATAAATATTAATAAAAAAGGAAATCCAGGTGATGGTAAGATTTTCGTTACTGATATAGTAGATACTATTAGAGTAAGGACAGGAGAAAGTGGAGAAGAAGCTATTTAACAGGAGGTGAGTCTAATGTCAGACTTAAAAATAGATAAAATTATTGATGCTTATCCAGGTAAGACTATGAAAAATCGTAAAAGTCATATCATACGTAAGGAGAAAGGCAAGAAACAAAATATAGATGCTAATACAAGAACGATTCCTGGCATTATTTCGAATAGAGGTTGTTGTTATGCTGGATGTAAGGGTGTTGTACTTGGTCCAATTAAAGATGTAGTACATTTGGTTCATGGGCCAATTGGTTGTTCATATTATGCCTGGGGAACCAGGAGGAATAAAGGTAGAAGTAGTGAGAATGGTAAGAACTATTTAAACTATTGTTTTTCTACTGATATGCAGGATCCGGATATTGTTTTCGGTGGTGAGAAGAAATTAAGAAAGGCTATTGATGAGGCAGTGGAGATTTTTGAGCCAGATGCAATTACTATCAGTGCGACCTGCCCGGTTGGTTTGATAGGTGATGATATCAATGCAGTTGCTGCTGAAGCCCAAGAGGAGTATGGAATACCTGTTTTAGCTTTTAATTGTGAAGGTTATAAGGGTGTTAGCCAATCTGCTGGTCATCATATTGCTAATAATGAATTGATGGAACATGTTGTTGGTACTAAAGAGAGAGAACTTGGCAAATATGCTATTAATATTTTAGGAGAGTATAATATTGGTGGTGATGGTTGGGAGATAAGTCGTGTTCTGGAGAAAATAGGTTACCAGGTAAACGCTATCTTAACAGGGGATTCCAGTTTTGGTGATATTCAGGCATCTCATGCTTCTGATCTGAACTTAGTTCAATGTCATAGGTCTATTAACTATATAGCTGAAATGTATGAGACCAAATATGGGATACCCTGGCTGAAAGTAAATTTCATTGGCATTACAGCCATCATTAAGACCCTTCGTGATATGGCTAAATATTTTGATGCCCCACAATTAACAGCAAGAACTGAAGAGGTGATTGCTGAAGAATTAGCAGATATTAAAGAGGCTTTAGACAAATACAAAAGCCTTTGTGAAGGTAAAACCGCCTGTTTATTTGTAGGTGGATCCAGGGCTCATCATTATCAGGTTCTTTTTAAAGATATTGGTATTGATACAATTATGGCAGGTTATGAGTTTGGTCATAGAGATGATTATGAGGGTAGAGATATTATACCTGATATTAAATTGACTGCTGATGATAGAAATATTCCTGAGTTAGAGGTAGAAAAGGATGAAAAAAGATACAGATTAAGAGTTCCTGCTGATCGTATGGAAAAATTGAAAGATGAAATAAATCTAGGTAATTATGAGGGTTTGATTTCTGATATGGAAGATGGAGATATAGTAATTGATGATTTGAATCACTACGAAACAGAAGTTCTGCTTCAGGCTTTAAAACCAAGTGTTTTTGGTTCTGGTGTAAAGGATAAATATGTGGCTCAAAAGATGGGGATTTTCTCAAAACAGCTACACAGTTATGATTACAGTGGACCTTATGCTGGTTTTAGAGGGGCTATCAATTTTGCCAGAGATATTTCTGCTGGTATTAACTCGCCAACCTGGAGCTATATTAAGCCTCCCTGGAAATATGATGACTTAGCATTAGAGGGGCAATTAGGAGGGGATAGTTATGAGTAATACTGCTGTTAATATAAAGGGAAAGAAAAAAGAGATACAGGATAGATCTTCGTTGGTAGTTAATCCAGCTAAAACCTGTCAACCGATTGGGGCTATGTATGCAGCTTTGGGAATTAACTCCTGTTTGCCTCATAGTCATGGTTCGCAGGGATGTTGCTCCTATCACCGGATGCATTTAACCAGACATTTTAGAGATCCGATTGTTGCTTCTACTAGTTCATTTACTGAGGGGGCTTCAGTATTTGGTGGTAAATCTAACCTAAAGACAGCTGCTAAAAATATTTTCAGGATCTATGATCCAGAAGTAATTGCTGTTAGTACTACATGCTTATCTGAAACTATTGGGGATGATATGTTTTCAATTATTTCTGATATTGATATACCAGAAGGGAAAACAATTATCTATGCTAATACTCCAAGTTATATCGGCTCTCATATTACTGGTTTTGCTAATATGGTTAAGGGAATGGTTAATTGTCTGTCTGAAAAAAAAGAAGACTATGTTACAAGTGATATCAATATTATACCTGGCTTTGTAAACCCTGCTGATATGAGAGAAATTAAGAGAATAACAAAACTAATGAAAGTACCTTATACCCTTTTTCCTGATACCAGTGGTGTAGTAGATTCACCAATGACCGGTAAGTATGAAATGTATCCAGAGGGTGGAGTTACTGTAGAAGAACTTAAAAATACGGGTAATGCTAAGGCTACCATTGCTTTAGGAAGTTTTGCTTCAGCTGATGGAGCTTATGAATTAGAAAAGAAATGTGATGTTATCCCATATATCTTAAAAACTCCTATTGGCGTTCAGGCTACGGATCAGTATTTAATGCAATTATCAAAAATAACAGGTGAAGATGTTCCTGCTTCTCTGGAGATTGAGCGGGGTCAGGTGGTTGATATTATGACTGATACTCATTTCCATTTCCATGGTAAACGAGTTGCCATTTTTGGTGATCCTGATATTGTAATCAGCATGACTGAATTCGTTTTATCTTTAGGTATGGTGCCAGCTTATGTATTAACAGGAACACCTGGTAAAGCCTTCGAAAAAGAAGTTAAGTCAATTCTGGAAACAGCCGGTGTAGAAGGCAAAGTTAAGGCTTCAGCAGATTTATTAACACTTCACGAGTGGATTAAAGATCAGCCAGTTGATATTTTAATTGGAAATACCTATGGCAAGTATATTGCTAAAGAAGAGGATCTTCCTTTAGTAAGGGTTGGTTTCCCAATTCTAGATAGAAGTGTCCATAGTTATCTGCCAATTGTAGGTTATAGAGGAGCTATCAGACTAATTGAAATGATAAGTAATGCTTTATTAGATAGACAGGATAGAGATACTGACCTGGAAGACATGGAACTGGTTATGTAACTGATTTTTTAAAAAGGTGGTGAAGCTAATGGAAATTAAAAAGTTTAAAACATTGGAGGAGAGGAAAAAGTCAATTTCTCTAAAGGTTGAGAATAAACAGGCGGATATTGACTGTCATAAAGAAAGCCTGGCAGGTGCTGTTAGTCAGCGGGCCTGTGTATATTCTGGAGCAAGGGTTGTTTTGAATCCTATCACAGATGCTTACCACCTGGTCCATGGTCCTATTGGTTGTGCTAGCTATACCTGGGATATTCGAGGAAGTTTGAGTAGTGGAGAAGAAACTTATCGCAACAGTTTTTCTACTGATTTGCGGGAAAAGGATATCATCTTTGGTGGGGAAGAGAAACTTGATGCAGCAATTAGTGAATTAGTGGAAAAATATCAGGCCAAGTTCATTTTTGTTTATGCTACCTGTGTTGTTGGAGTAATAGGTGATGATATTGAAGCAATCTGTAGAAAAGCAGAAGAAGAATATAATATTACTGTTATACCTGTTCAGGCTGCTGGATTTGCAGGAAACAAGATGAGTGGCTATAAGGCAGCTGGGCAGGCCCTATTAGAGTTGATGAATAAGAAAGAACATGAATCAATAAGTGAAGAAATTAAAGAAAATAATAATATAAAAATATCAAGAGCTACTCCAAAAATAAACCTATTAGGCGATTTTAATTTAGCAGGAGAAATGTGGATCATAAAAGATTATCTAAGTAAAATCGGCTTAGAAGTAAATGCAGGCTTAACTGGCGATTCTAATTGCCAGCAGATTATGAAAGTGCCTGAGGCAGATTTAAATATTGTTCAATGTGCTGGTTCTATGGTTTTTCTGGCTAAAAGATTGAAAAAGAAATATGGTATACCTTTTATGAAAATTAGTTTTGTGGGAATTGAAGATACTGTTTCTTCTCTATATAAGATTGCTGAGTTTTTTAGTGATTATAAGATGCAATACGATATTGCTAGATTAGTGGAGGAGAAATATCGGGGTATAAGTCAGGAATTGGATCGATGTTGTAAAAACTTAGCAGGTAAAAAGGCAGCAATCTATGTTGGTGGTGGCTTTAAGGCTATTTCCTTAATAAAGCAGTTTAAAAGCCTGGGAATGCAAACTGCTCTTGTAGGAACTCAGACTGGTAATGCTGAAGATTATCAGACAATAAATGAGCTGGTTGATGAAGGTACAGTAATTCTGGATGATGCAAACCCTAATGAGCTGGAATATTTTATGAGGGAAAAAGAAGTAGATATCCTGGCTGGTGGTGTTAAAGAAAGACCACTGGCTTATAAATTAGGTGTTGCTTTTTGTGATCATAATCATGAGCGTAAACATCCACTATTAGCTTTTGAAGGTGCACTAAACTTTGCCCGGGAAGTAGATCAAACTATTAACAGTCCAGTCTGGAAATATGTTAGAAGAGAGCTATTGTAATTGAAATAAAATTCAAATTCAATAGTAACTATAATTTGTAATTTGCTTGCTTTCATAATTAATTATAAAAGCCGCGATTAAATTAGTTTACTTAAACTGCAAAAGGAGGGAATAGCATGGATAAGAATATAAAGAATCTCAACATAAATCCCTGTAAAATGTGTATGCCAATGGGGGCTGCTCTGGCTATGAAAGGAATTGAAAATAGTATTATGTTTCTTCATGGTTCGCAGGGTTGTAGTACCTATATTAGGAGGCATATGGCGACTCACTTTAATGAACCGGTTGATATTGCATCTTCTTCTTTAACTGAAACAGGTACGGTATATGGTGGTAAAGATAACTTATATAAGGGTTTAGAAAATACCATTAACTTATATCAGCCTGAAATCATTGCTACAGCCACTACCTGTTTAGCCGAAACAATTGGAGAAGATATAGATGGTTTACTTAGAGAGTATAAGTTAAATTACAATAAGTCTGTCAATATTATACCAGTAACTACTCCAGGTTATGGTGGGAGCCAATATGAAGGATATTATCTAACATTAAGGAAAGTACTTGAAACTCTTTCTTTTAAGACAGTAAAAGAGGGGCATATCAATATTATTACTGCGGGCATGACTCCAGGAGATATTAGAAGACTAAAGGAAATCGTTGAAAGTTTTTCTCTAGATTATATTATTTTCCCTGACATTTCAGAAACTCTTGATGGAACAATAGTAAAAGATTATAAAAAAATACCTAAAGGTGGGACTTCGATCAGTGATATTAAAAGAATGTCAGGAGCTATTGCAACTATAGAGTTTGCGAAATTAGTAAAAGCTGATATATCTCCAGGGAAATATCTTGAAGAAGAGTATGCTGTTCCTTTATACAATATCGCCGTTCCAATTGGTCTTGAAAATACTGATGTATTAGTAAATCTTTTATCTGAAATATCCGGCAAAGAAATTCCTGAAAAATTGCGTAAAGCAAAAGGCCGCATGTTAGATGGAATGATAGATGCCCATAAATATAATGCTGAAGGGAAAGCAGCAGTTTTTGGTGAACCTGAACTGGTTTATAGTGTAAGCACTTTATGTCTAGAGAACGGTATCAAGCCTACTATTATTGCTACTGGAAGTGAAGCAAAACAATTAAGAAAATTACTCAATAATGATTTGCTGTCTCTTAATCAAGATGGCCTAATCTTAGATGACATAGATTTTGAAGAAATAAGGAAATTGGCAGTGGAAGGAGGCACTAATATCTTAATAGGTAATTCTGATGGTCATTTTATTACTGAGAGAGATGGGATTCCTTTAGTGAGAATTGGATTTCCTATTCATGATCATATTGGTGCTCAAAGAAAGGTTTTTATTGGTTATGAAGGTTCAATAAGGTTTTTAGAGGATATTACTAATACACTTCTAGATAGAAAGCATGATAGCTATCGGGAAAGAATGTATCAGCAATATTATAAGTAGATTTGAAAGAGGTGATTAATATGAGTTGTGCCTTTAATATAAATGAAAAGAATAGTGAACTAGCCAGGAATAATTATAAAAAAAATCAAACACATCCTTGTTATAATGCCTCTGCTCATAATTATGCCAGAATTCATCTGCCAGTTGCTCCAGCATGTAATATTAGTTGTAATTACTGTAATAGAAAGTTTGATTGTCTCCATGAAACCAGACCAGGAGTAAGTAGTGAAGTATTAAGTCCAGAGCAGGCTTTTGATAAATATGTGAGTGTTAAAGAACAGATTAATAATTTAAAAGTAGTAGGAATAGCCGGACCTGGAGATGCTCTGGCTAACTTTGATAATACGAAAAAAACATTAAAGTTAATTAAGGATTATAATCCAGAAGCCACCTTTTGTTTATCCACAAATGGCTTATTACTACCAGAGTATATTGGAGAGATAGTAGAATTAGGTGTAAGTCATATAACAGTAACTATTAATACAATTAATCCTTTTATTGGAGTTAAGATATATAGATATATTAATTATCAGGGAAAAAGATATACCGGGCTAGAAGGAGCAGAAATCTTACTGGAAAATCAGCTAAAAGGTTTAGAAATCTTAAACAAAGCAGGAATAATAGCTAAAGTTAATATTGTAATGATTAAAGGAGTTAATGAAAAAAATATCCCTGAGGTAGTTAAGGAAGTAAAAAACTATGCTGTGTTTATGACTAATATTATGCCTTTAATCCCTGCTGAAGGAAGTCAGTTTGAAAATATGCCTCTAGTAAGTAATAAAGAGCTCAAGAACTTGAGGGATCAATGTTCTCTTGATATGAAGCAAATGTATCACTGTCAACAATGCAGAGCAGATGCTATTGGATTACTGTCAGATGATAAATCAGCAGAGTTTAGGAGCTGTAAGAGTTCAGTAGCAAGCAAAGAAGAAAGTAAAGAAGATTATATAGATAAATATCTCAACTTTCGGAGTTGAATTTCAAGCCTAAAACTTTGATATAATTGGGATTC